>CAZTER010000007.1:0-18487 GCA_964612045.1 uncultured Bdellovibrionales bacterium | reverse complement strand
TCTATCAATACTATTCTGAGACCGATCAACGATCTCGTATGAAAACCGATCTCCATATACTTCTTTAAAGTCCCCGAGATCTTTCTCAAAGATAACTAGGTAGCCACTTTGTGGTGTACTAACTGCTAACCGTTTAATTAAACGGTTAGCATAAAAACTAACCCCGTAAAATTCATAATCATAGGAATAGATCGTAGCATCCTCAGGAACTTCATTTCTTAATACCTGAGCAAAGCTCTGCGCTGATAAGCACTGATAGAGCTGAGTAAAAAGAGTTACAGAAAATAAAGCGACTATTGCTCCCCAGAGTACACCATAATCAAAGGGATTTTTTAGCCGTGCTTTAACCAAGCACAGCAACAAAGTATAACTAATTGCTACCACTAAAAAGATAAAGAATAGATGACTATAAGTTGCTTCTGGCCAACCACGAATTAGATGAAATAAAGCTCGTTGCTTGTCTTGACCTAGATCTAAAATCTTTAAAGTAGCGCTAAATAGAAGATCTGATTGCAATGCCAATAAAGCTGTAAAAATAACGGCTACTAGAGAGGTAAATACTAAGTAAATTCCTCTATAAAATTTATGATACGACTGATATCCGCTATGCACCGCAGCGCTCATTAAAATAGCTAAGAAAGGATAAGCAGGTAGTAGATATACGGCCCGCTTACTATCTGGAATTGAAAAAAATATTAGGATGAAGAATGTAGCGCAGAGCGAGAATCGGGAGATTGGTTGAGCTTGATAGTATGTCCTCACTCCAATCTTAATAGAATTAAAACGCAGCTTAACAATTTTAGTTAAAAATGGAATTAATGCTAAACTCCAAGGAAGAAGACCTACAAGCAAACTAAGATAGAGATACAACACAGAATGACTATGCGGCATGTCTTCTTGCCCGGTCATTCGACTTACATTCTCATAATAAAATTTAGTAAAGAACTCAGGACCTCTTACTAAATAGGCCATTACATACCAACTGGATCCCAGAATAAGAACAGGAAGAACGATAAAGGAGAGATTTCGTACGATTCTTATTAACTGAACACGATCCAATACCTGATACAATCCAATCACCATCGCAGGAATAATAATGCCTGCAGGACCTTTTGTGAGAACAGCAGCAGAGAAAAGAGTTATTGCTCCTAATGGTGCACCTAATGATCCGCTTTGTAGCCAGCGATATGTCATCAATAAGCCACCAGCAATACTTGTAGCGAATAACATATCAACACGACAGGACCCCCCGCTCTGAATCCACTCAAGTGATGTAAGCAATATAATAGAAGTTAAGGCAGCGCGAGGCTCTCCAAGTATTGGGGAAAGAAAGATAAACAATCCTAAGACGAATCCGATAGCAGCTACAGCAGATGGTAACCTTGCTGTAAAATTATTAACCTCTCCCGGAACAGAAGAAGCTAGCGCGATCAACCAGTGCATTAATGGTGGCTTAGAGGGCACAACACCACCGTATCCATAACCCAAGATCCATCTATCTTGCTCAACTATTGATTGGGCAACTATAGCTTCACGAGCCTCCCCTCTTGTAGCCATGGGTCTCTGTTCCAATCGCAAAAGAAAGATAGCCCAACCAAGTAGGAATAGAATAACGAAAGGTTTTTTGAGAAATGCTTTCAAGGCGATCCTTGCTATAAGCTCAAGTAAACTTTGGTGAAATCTAATCCAACGAAGGTAATTGGTCTAGTCCAAGCTACTTGCTCAAAGTATCGAAGATTGTAAGATCAATGGATGATTTCAAAAACTACTTTATCTATCGTTATCCCAGCTAGAAACGAGGAGAACAACCTCCCAGCATGTCTTATGGCGATAAAAGACTCTGCAAAGGCAGCAGCTCTCGATGTAGCTGTAATAGTGGTCATAAACCGTTGTACTGATAGAACTGAAGAGATCGCCTTGCAGCAAGGGTGTACAGTTGTCCACAGCGAGGCCAAGAACCTATCTATAATTAGAAATATCGGTGTTCGTGCTACAAAAACAGATTATATCGCAACAATCGATGCAGACAGCCTAATGTCTAGAGGCATGCTTACTAGGATTATTAAACATCTAAACCAAGATAAAATTGTTGGTGGTGGAGTCTTAATTATCCCTGAAAGATGGTCTCTTGGTATCTTGATATCGGCCTTAGCTCTACTGCCACTCGTACTTTACTACAAAGTCTCCTGTGGATTGTTCTTCTTTAGACGTCAAGACTTTGAAGCAATTAATGGATTTGATGAAAGTCTTACTTCACTTGAAGATATAGATTTTGGAGATCGATTAAGACGTTATGGAAAGCTAACAGGACGGAGATACGCCACAATTTTTAGAGACTATATCGTAACTTCGTGTCGCAAATTTGACCGATTTGGAGATTGGTATTTCCTCCTTCATCCACTTGAAACATGGCGCATCATAAAGGGGCGAGATCAAAAAGCAGCAGATAAAGTATGGTATGACTTCGAGCACTAAATATTATCCGATAAGGATCTATAATCCTTGAATAAGAGAGGATTCGGGCATAGATTATCCACAATATTTGACGTGTTGGTTGTATGGATCGTCGACATGTACTGAAAATAGGAACTGGAACTGTCCTGGGAGCTCTTTCCGATCTCTCCACATTATTCTCTCCTCTTAAACCTCCATCTGTTATAGCAGCAGTAGCAAGTACCCCGATGGGCTCTGTTGAAAAGCTCAAGATATTACAACTAGCCTTAGCTCATGGAGTATCAAGATCAGTTTACGGGATTAACCGCTGCATCTCACTTTTAGAATCTGGACAGGTAACTAACCCCTATCAGGCTTTAGTTAATATAGCTGAGGGAGTAAGGACTGCTTTCACTAGTGCTCCATCAGATGCCTTAGTAAGGAGATATATCGGCCCTGATATGAGCTCCAAATTAGACAGATTAATGTCTAGTGATTCATTTGATAGCTTTAGTGCAGCATATAATGCCGTCCTAAAAGAGGAGGGAGATTTTATTACCCTTCCTAAATCTCAACTAGAAATAGATAGAGAACAAACACAAACTCGTGGAAGTTTATTAATCTCTCAAGTTCGAAGAACTCGTTGGATTCCTAAAAAGGATCCTATCAGAAGTAGTATAGAAGGAATTGATAGATCGATAGGAAAACTTGTAAATATAAGTCCAGAGATTCAGAGAGAGTTAGCTCCTGTACATGCACTGTCGGCGCGTCTCGCAAGATTTCGCGAAGAAACTGGTGCTCTTTTAAGTGGAGAAGATCCTGCAACTATCCTAGTAAATAATCTGTATAAATTAGTTATTAGTAATCAGTGGGATAAGGTATTCGATAGTCCAGAGATTCAATTAGTAATAAAATTTCAAGGTATCTGGAATTTAAAAGAGAGTCAGATTGAACATGCTCTAAAGGATGTTGAAAAAGAGCTAACGCTTTTTGATCTCGATCCAGGAAAGCTCGAATTAGCCGAAGCTCAACATCGATTGCCAACAAAGAAGAGAGCTTTAGTTCCACATCTACTATTCGCTCTAAGAGAGAGTCATAACTACTTCCTGGGTTCAAAAAGAGTTGGATATTTCCCCCCATTACTCCGGAAATGTTTAAATGAGTTGGGACAGTCACTAGCAAATCCCAGAACAAATTCCTCTCTTCTAAGATATAGAATATCTCAAGCTATGAAGATCGTCAGAGGGTTCTCTTCTCATGGCGAAGAAAAGATAGAATACTAAAAAACTTTGTCGCGATTAAAAAGTTCACCGTGAAATAGTACTTAAATGAGCAATACGAATAAGTAAATTGGATTTTAAGAAGTAAAAATAATGCAAGGAAGGAGGCCTTATCGCTAATTTTCCTTGCAAATTTATACGGTGAACTTGGTCGCCTGGACGGCGACCACAAACGCCATAGGCGTTTGGGCGACGCGTAGATTCGCGCTGGCACCTGCGAATCTACGCTTGGAGCTATGTGAAAAATCCCACGGATGGGTTTTTCACATTCAACTAAATAGGTCGATGTCTAACGATCTCACCATCAATCATATACAAGACATCTTCAGCTATGTTTTTAGCATGATCTCCAACTCGCTCTAAATTTCTTGAAATTGAAATATACTGTAGTAATGCATCTGCTTCATCTGGATTAGCCTTTATTCGTGCTCCGACCCCAGTAAAGGCTTCCTTATGAATAGAATCAACATCACGATCCGCGGAGAGAACTCCTCGGGCAATTGCGGCATCCATTGAAACAAAAGACTGTAGAGCTTGGTGTACCATCTCTCGAACCTTCTCTCCCATGCGGACTAAGTCCATCGGAGGATTTACAATTGGACCACTTGCTAAAGATTTAGCTCTTGAAGCGATATTCACAGCGAGATCCGCAATTCGCTCAAGGTCGCTATCTATCTTGAAGACGCTGACTATAAATCGAAGGTCGGCAGCAACCGGCTGATGTAACGCCAATATCTTTAAGCACTCCTCTTCAACCTCTACCTCTGCAATATCAATTTCAGAGTCACCATTAACTACAGACTGAGCACTAACTCCATCTCTATTTACAGCAGCACGTACAGCGATAGTTAATCTCTCCTCTACCTCAGCCCCAAGAGAAAGAATCATCTTCTTTAGGCGATTAATCTCTTTATCCATTAGTTTACGCATAAATCACCCAAATCTTCCTGTAATATATTCCTCTGTCTGCTTATTGGCTGGACGTGTAAAAAGCTGTTGAGTTTGATCAAACTCCACTAAACGTCCCTCATAGAAAAATCCGGTATAATCGGAAACTCGAGCAGCCTGCTGCATGTTATGCGTCACGATTAATATCGTGTATCTACCACTCAACTCGTTAACAAGATCCTCGATCTTAGCTGTTGAACGGGGATCTAACGCTGAGGCTGGTTCATCCATCAATAGAATATCAGGATCTACTGCAATAGCTCGGGCGATACAAAGTCTCTGCTGCTGACCTCCCGATAAATCTAATGCACTTGAAGATAGCCTCGATTTTACCTCCTCCCAGAGATCGGCTCGCTTTAAACTTCTCTCTACTATCTCATCTAGCTCAGATTTCTTACGCACTCCGTGCATCCTTGGACCAAAAGCAACATTCTCATAGATTGATTTTGGAAATGGATTTGATTTTTGAAAGACCATGCCAACTTTCTTTCTGAGAGCAACAACATCTATCTTTTTGCTGTAGATATCCTCCCCTTCTATCTCCACCAAACCAGCGGTGCGAGTACCAGGGATAAGGTCGTTCATTCTATTGAGAGATCTTAGAAAGGTGGATTTTCCACAACCAGAGGGACCTATTAAAGCTGTTACTTTTCGAGCAGGGATCTCAAGATTAATATCGAAGAGTGCCTGCGTAGCACCATAAAAGAAGTTGAAATTTCTTGCTCTAATGCCAACTGGACCAGACTGTATCTCTGGTGTACCAATACTATTTTTATCACTTCCGGAATTCTTAAAGATCTCTTCTGCAAACATATCTTAGAAATATCCCCTAGTTTTTAGCTTTGAATCGGTATCAAAACTGCAAATTTACTTCCTTGTCCTACCCTACTTTCAACCGTTGCTATGCCACCGTGAGCTTGCGCAATATGCTTGACGATAGCCAATCCTAATCCAGTGCCACCGCCTGCTCGACTTCGTCCCTTATCAACGCGATAAAACCTTTCGAAGATTCTAGCATGATGTGCTTCATCTATTCCCGGGCCATTATCTATCACAGCTATTGATAATTTCCCATCTTCTTCACTGACCTCAATCGATATCTCACTTTCATCAGGGCTGTATTTAATAGCGTTCTCTAAGAGGTTTATCAGTGCTTGCTCCATAAGCTCAGTGTTTATCTCTGCCATCAATCCAGGCTGACAAACGCCCTTAACGACACTTCTCTTAGCGCTGGCTGAAATCTCACATGCCTGAATAACCGAGAGTATAAGTGCACTAATATCCTGTCTTGTCTTCTCACTAACCTGTTCGCCCTCCAATCTAGACAAGGTCAACATATCCTCAAATATTCTACCAAGACGCTCTGCTTGTTTTACAATTATGCCGACGAACCTACGAGCATCTTCCGGCTTATCGAGTGCACCATCTAAAAGAGTCTCTCCAAATCCACGAATAGATGTAATCGGAGTTTTTAGTTCATGCGAAACATTTCCAATAAAGTCGCTACGAGCTCTCTCAAGACTTCTCATCTTTGTGACATCATTAAAGACAACGATCAGTCCTGTTGTTGCCCCATCTCGATCCACTATCCGAGATCCTGTCATTTGTAGATATTTATCCTTTGATGAAAGGATCGATAGATCTCCCTCATGAAACTCCTTCTCTGAGACATCTAGAAGTTGGCGAATAAATCGGTGTAAAGGCGCTAACATCACGACCTCTTGGATGGTGCGGCCAATAGCGTTTTTTGAGGTTATATTGAAGAGCTCTTCTGCTGCTCGATTAACCTGAACCACTCTCTCTTCTAGATCGAGTACAAGAACAGCTTCTTCCATACTTCGAAGGATCGCCTCCTCTCCTATCCTCTCCTTGATAAGAGATCTAAACCTCCTCTCATTAGCCTTGATTGCCTCAGAGAAAGCCAATGCAATATTACGATCTCGCGCAGTTACTGCATGGTTAAAGTAGACACTTTGAGAAACGTTGCGCTGCTTGAGGTTATTAAAAACCCCCTTTAACTCCTCTTCAAACCAATATCTTCGCCAAGCTCTCCTGAGAATTAGAAAAGAAGCCCAGACAAGAATGAGGCTCAAAACTGCAGAAGAAAGCTCATTATTTAAAAAGGAACGAATTGCAAAGTAGATAGATCCTACCACTATAGTAATCGTAGGTAGGGACTCAGTCAGAACTAGGGCTAAGAATTTATAACTCATCCCTTGAATCGATAGCCGACTCCCCTGACTGTTTCAATAGATTTACCTAATCGACCAAGCTTTTTTCTAAGCCCCACAACCTGCACATCAACAGAGCGGTCTGTTACTGGATAATCCTCTCCATGAACTAGATCTACGATCTGCTCCCTGGAGTAAACCTTCCCTGGATGCTTTGCAAGAAGGTGTAATAATTTAAATTCAGTATTAGTAAGCTCTACTCCTTTGTCTTTTATTAAGACCTCGCGTCTATCAGGAATAATTACTAACTCATCTCGAACGACTTTATCTTCCTCGCCGATTCCACCATCACGCTTCTTTCTAAGAGCATTCTTAACTCTAGCGATTAGAACCTTTGGACTAAATGGTTTAGGCACATAATCATCAGCTCCGACTTCAAGACCAGTGACGATATCACTATCCTCACCCTTGGCCGTTAACATCAGCACTGAGATCTGTTGAGTTCTGGAATCTCTCTTAATACTTCGACAAACCTCTAACCCATCTATACCGGGCAACATCAGGTCTAGAACAACTAGATTTGGAACTAGCTCTCTGACCTTCTCAAGGGCCTCTTCTCCAGAGGAGGCAGTGACTACCTGAAATCCCTCTTTCTCTAAGTTATATCTAACTAACTCAGCGATATCTTCTTCATCATCGACTACAAGAATCTTCTCTTTGGCCACGCTACCTCCGTTACTTTCCTAATTCTAACAATATCCAGTAGAATCAAGGAACCGTAGACTGAGTATTTTGAGCCTCATATTTGTTAGTATTTAGTTAGGCTAACAACCTGCTAACTTTTAGAGAAATGTGCTCAAAAAGCTATTACTTAGCTAAAGTTTTATTTTGACTAGGATTATCTATGACAAACCCTGAAATTCGATATGTTAGCGATGCTAAATCAGCCCCTAAAGCTGTTGGTCCATACTCTCAGGCAACAATATGTGGAAATCTAGCATTCCTTTCAGGACAAGTTGCCTTAGATCCAGAAACTATGACCCTTATTAATGGTGGAATTGAGGAGCAGACAGAGCAGGTATTTAACAATATAGAAGCAGTTTTAACTCACTGCGGACTCACCTTTAAAAATGTAGTTCGAACAACTGTTTACCTAAAAGATATGAATAACTTTACCGTGATGAACTCGATCTATGAAAAAAGAATGAGCGGGAGTCGTCCAGCTCGCTCTACTATTGAGGTAAGTCGTCTGCCGAAAGATGCCATGATAGAGATCGATCTAATCGCAATGTTGGGATAGGAAATGGACCAAAAGACTAGATCGGATCTCCTCTCTGGTCAGGCCGCGCTTTATCGAGATGGCTACAGAGGTACATGGTACATCTTTAGAGAACGGATCGATCTTATCTATGTCTATAATCCAGAACAGATCCTTTGTGAGATTGAACTAGCACAACAAAGAGCAGCGAGAGAGTCTCTCTTCTTATTCATGCTCATTAGCTACGAAGCATCATCAGCTTTTGAAAATGCCTTGGTTTTAGAAGATAAGGAATTGCTACCTAAAGAGCCACTATTAATTATTGCACTATACAGGCATCGCGATGAAATTGACTCTAAAGAGCTAGAAATAGATGAAACATGTTCTATCTCCTTCAACGAAGAAGAGGATCACAATAGATATGTACTCGCATTCGATAAAGTTAAAGCTCACATAAAACGAGGAGATGTTTATCAGGTTAATCTTACTCAGCAGAGACATGGAAAGCTAAGCGGAGATCCCCTCTCCCTATTTCTATCTAGAATTCCAAATAATAGCGAACACTACTATGCTTTTATTGCTCTACCAGAAAGATTCATCTGTTCATTATCTCCAGAGCTATTCTTTGACATTTCAAATGGAGAAATCACATGCAAGCCGATGAAAGGCACTGCCGCGCGAGGACGATACCTTGAAGAAGATATAGAGATTGCAGAAAAGGAGTTAAATAACCAGAAATCTCATGCTGAAAATGTAATGATCGTAGATCTCATCCGCAACGATCTAACTAAGATTGCGATTCCAGGAACTGTTAAAGTTACTCGGCTTTTTGAACTTCAAAAATTACCAACTGTATGGCAGATGACGTCTACTATTCAGTGCTGGTCGGAGAGTAGTTTAACTGAAATTCTAACCTCCCTCTTCCCGTGCGGATCAATCACAGGAGCCCCTAAAATTAAAGCTGTGGAGCTCTCCTCAAAGATCGAAGCTGAGAGACGAGGAATATATACGGGAGCAATAGGTTGGACAGCAACGAATCATTCTGCTCAGTTTAATATTGCGATAAGAACTGCCTTAATAGATCGAAAAACTTCAGAGCTTATATATGGAGTCGGCAGTGGAATTGTTTTCGATTCTATATCTGAACTCGAATATGAAGAATGTAAGAGCAAAACACTGGGATTAAGTACACCATCCCAATCCTTTGAGATTTTAGAAACAATGCTCTGGTCGCCAGAAACTGAGATATATCTGTTACAGCGACACCTTGATAGAGCCTATAAAAGTGCACAGTTTTTCGGATTTCCCCTCGATATTACAGAACTTAAAACAAAGGCTCTTAAAGCTACTGAAGCTCTCCCTGCGGTGCCTCATAAAGTTAGAGCTCTCATAGACCACCGTGGTGCAATTCACATCACGACATCTGAGCTCAACGAGGATTCCAAGCAGCCCTTAACTATCAAATTTGCAAAGACTCCTGTTGATACTGATTCTCCATTTATTTTTAATAAAACCTCCAACAGAAAGATCTATACAGAAGCATGGAGAGGAATCGAAAATTGTGATGATGTAATTTTATGGAACTCTCGTGGCGAAATTACAGAGGCAACTATCTACTCTATCATGGCGTTAATCGGGGATCGGTGGATTACACCACCAATATCAAGTGGTTTATTACCTGGAACTCTCAGGGCAGAGCTAATAGACCAAGGGAAACTTAACGAAGAGATAATCACAATTGATCAGCTCAAGAATGCCAGACAGATTAAGTTATTTAATTCTGTCCGCGGCGTTAAGGACGCCTCTCTTGTCAGCTAAATAATAGAGATATACCAACCAATTTGGTTTACATTGTTAGAAGCTTACTAGCTGCCTTAGTAAAACTCTCTATTCGTTTCTCAAGAGCACCCTTTTCTTTACTGATCTGTTGTTGAAATAGCTGTAACGCTAAATTTCCTGGGCCGCCTGTATGCGTCTTAGTATTTATAAATTTATATGGATCATCGATCTTAATTGTATCTAGCTCTTCCTTCACTTTTCTATAAGCATCACGGAAAGGCATACCTTGCTCTACTAGCTGATTAGCAATATCAGCAGCAAAAACCTCTGAACTCATCGCAGCTTCACATCGCTCCTTAGAGAAAGAAACCTGCTTCATAAGTTCATCAATAATCGTGATGGCATCAGTAGTAATATCAAGACCATCGAAGAGAGGTTTCTTAGTTAATTGAAAGTCTCGGTGATAACCTGATGGCATATTCATTACAGCGTTCAAAGACTGATTAGCTAACGCAGCAACAATTGTTGCTTTCCCTCTTAAAAGCTCGAGCACATCAGGATTACGTTTTTGCGGCATAATAGATGAGCCGGTGCAGAAATCTAATGGAATCTTAAGGTACCCTAACTCTCCTTGAGAAAAGAATAGAAGATCAGACCCGATCTTTGACAGTGTCACCATCACAGCAGCACATGCTCCGAGGATTAAAGCTTCATTTTTCCCCCTACTATTTTGCACCGAGATAACATTTGATTGTACTCGATCAAAGCCCATTAATTGCGCAGTTAACTCACGGTCGATCGGAAATGTGACACCATATCCCGCAGCAGCACCAAGAGGTGATGAATCGACTAATTCTTGTAGTGATTTTAAGTTAGAGAGATCATCAAGGATCGTCTCTACAAACGAAGCAGCCCATAATCCTACAGTAGATGGCATCCCCTTCTGCATATGAGTATATCCTGGAATTGCCCACGGATTTCTCTCTGCTACTCCGATCAATGTTTCTGCTAATCCTAATAACTGCTGCGATAAGGAGAATAGCGCATTCTTATAATACAACTTCAATGCTGTAAGTACCTGATCATTACGAGATCTAGCTGTGTGAATTCGTTTACCTACATCACCTAAATTTTCTACTAGATAGTTCTCGATTGCGGTGTGGCAGTCTTCGTCTTGTTTGGAGATCTCAAATTTTCCCTCTTTGTGAATCTCAAGAACATTCTGCAATCCCTCTTTTAACTTTACTAAGTCATCCGCTGTTAATACCCCGATCTTTTGAAGCATGGTGGCATGCGCAACAGAAGCCATACAATCCCAAGGCACTAGCCTTTGATCTAAAACTGGATCATCGCCAACTGTATAGGCCTCGATTGCTCGAGCTAGAGGGTTATCATTCCCGCTATTTTCCTCATTTCCAATTTTCCACAACTTCATCGTATGATGCTCCGATAAGAAAGAACTTTAACTAACCTTATAGGTGTTAGGAGTTACACCATGAATAATCCAATCAACACAGATCCTAAATTATCATCGCTTTCAGGGAGAAATCTAGCAAAGATCCCTGATCTTTCCTCAGATCTTACAAAATTAATCATCGATCGAGCCCGTTTTTTTAAAGCTGAGCATCGCAGTGGAAGACGACAACACCCTTCTCTTAACGGAAAGGTAGTTTCCATGGTTTTCGAAAAGCCGTCTTTAAGAACTAAGGTAGCTTTTGAAGTCGCAGCTACTTCGTTGGGAGCTACCCCTGTTTTCTTATCAAGCTCACAGATCTTTGCCAGCGGAAATAATGAACGAGGACGTGAATCCGTTCCTGATATTGCGCGTAACTTAGAGCGATTTACCGACATTATTATTGCTAGAGTTTATCGTCATGAAGTTATTCAAGAGATGATAGAGTCGATTCAGATTCCGGTCATCAATGCACTATGCGATAAACATCATCCGACTCAAGCACTAGCAGATCTCTTAACGATATCTGAATTAGCTTCAAAACCTCCTCAAGAAACTACCGTTGTATTTATTGGAGATGGAAATAACGTGGCCACATCTTTGATGCATATCTGCGCATTGATGGGCTACAACTTCCGAGCAGTATCTCCAAAAGATTACGAGATACCGAACGATCTACGTAACTTTGCTAATGATAATGCAAAGAAAAACGGATCAACTATAGAGTTTCATTCCGACCCAAAAATTGGAGTTCGTAATGCTGATTTTGTATACACGGATACATTCACATCGATGGGACAAGAAAGTGAACATCAGAAGCGTTTATCTGCTTTTAATGGTTTCTCAGTTGATAGCGATCTAATGGCACTCGCAAAACCAGATGCTAAGTTTATGCACTGCTTGCCAGCTCACAGAGGCGAAGAGGTAACTGACCAAGTTATGGATTGTAAAAATTCTGTTGTGTTCGATCAGGCAGAGAATAGATTACATATAGCCAAGGCATTGTTAGATCTAATACTGAGTAAATCTTAGACTTATTACTTATATACTCCCTATAAAACTGCTATTTATAGCTGTTTTTAGTAAGTTTTTGCGATGTGATATTCTCTGCTATGTCGCTCGACAATCCAGCAGAGATTAAATATCAAGCTATTGAAGGCTCTCTAGCTGGATATGAGATAAATCTACCTAGATTCCAACGCACATTCACTCCTCACGAAGTTAATAATAAACTTGTAACTCAAGAACTTAATAAAGCGCTGTGCCAGATGGCGATCGGTGACATGGTGTTTCCGATAAATCACTGGCCACATCCTGGTCGCAGTCTATACACACTATTCACACCAGAGATTCAGGCCGCTCTTGGTATTCATGGCATTAAAATGAAGGGCGGAGCTGGATTAGTAAGAGGGCAAGATTCCAAACTACTCATAGAACTTCCCAGACCGAGATCCATTCTCTCACTCTACTTAGAGCCACACCTATCTTTGAGTGAAGATCTTGCCCCTCGCATAATCATCTCTCAGCCTAAGGGCATTAACTCACTACTACAGAAAAATGCGCGGAGAGAGTACGAAGCCTTGGAGAGACTTAGCCTAGGTGAATTATCTCTTCGTCCATTAATGTGGGGAGAGTTTAAAGTTGCTGGCAAGCCAGATCTTGATCTAAATGAAGATCCAACAGGAGTCGTATTTTCAGAGGCTTCTCAAAATATTATCTCCCTAAACGAAGCAGGTGGCTTTGTAATTTTTCATGATCCTAACGATTTTAACACTCACCAATTTAAACTCATTACAAAATCTCCGCTGAGATCTCTAAATGAACTCACGATGCAATACAACGCATTGATTGAACACTTAGCTGCGACAAAGCGTATCGCAGCACAAGAGTATCTTTTAATTAGACACGTCGGACATCTTGATAATGCTTTTATAGATCGTACAACTGGTCGGATAATTCTTGGCGATCTTGATAGCGTTGGATTTTTGGATCTTGATAATGTTCCTAAAAATGCTTGGGCATCTAGATTCATTCGAGATATCGCCAGTGATACCTTAAGAGCTGTGACCTCCCTATCATACTCTGCATTCTCCGGTGCTTTTTTAAATATGATCGGCCATGAGAGTTATGACCCATTTAAAAGTTATCTAACTGGATACTTTAAAAAGGATCTTCAACCAGAAACTATCGAAGCTGTCGCCAAAGATCTAAGGGCTGCTTATGCCAATTTTCTCAATGAAAATGCAGAGCGTGTACTTGAAATACATATGAAAAAACAACGTATGTATAAGGCGACAGGAGATACTCACTCAATCAACTTAGAGTTGGCATGGAGAGCTCTTCATTCTGGTTTTATTGGAGAAGTTCTTAAAGCTACCCTTAAACTTTATGAAGCCAGTGATATGAGTAAACTTTATCCATTACCAGCAAATGTTAGATCTGATTCTCCAACTACAATGAACAATCTTAATGAAGCAGCAAAGCTGCTTCCCGCAGCTTACAACGACGCTGATGCAGCATATAAGCGTGCGGTTGAAGTAGTTTTTGCGCGCACAACTGAATAATCTTTGAAATAGCTCAAAATAAAATCAGGGGAAGGATCTAACCCCTTCCCCTGATTTATTCATGATGAAGTAGAGAGTGTTAGTCCACTAACAAGCGACCAACTATAAAATAACTCTCCTCTCCAGTAACAAAGAGGGTATAAGCTTTACCAGCCTCTAATGTATAGGAGGTATCCAAGATTGGGTTATTACGATCCTCAACCCGAACTGCTACAGGACCAGCAGGAACAACTAAGTATTCAGAAGCTGTGGCTCTAGGAAGAGAAACTAGAGATCCTCCAACACTAGCATCCAATCCCTCAACTCCACGAACACCGTGAACAACTCTAATTGCTGCTTCCGTATCGCCAACCGAAGGAATTAAGTCTTGAAAAATAACTGCATTGTAAGCAACAGTGGAATTTGCTTCAAACAACAAGACTGTGCGGCGTTCTTCCTTCTTACTTTCAAAGGTAAAAGTAGTTGCTGGCTGTTGAATGCTAGAACGAACAACCACATTACAGCTCTGCGCCCCTTCTCCTAGCCTTGTATAACCAACCTCTTTTGCAAAACTTGCTGCCTGTTGAGTTAAGATCTCTCCAGTAATACAGGAGAGATCTGCTGGTTGTGCATCAATAGCACCATGCAATAAACGGATTCCATATTGATCTGAGGAGTTGTCACTTGAACCACCACCTCCACCACCACCGCTGCAAGCAACGATTGTTAAGAGAAGCGCTCCTGACAATAATCGAGATATAACTTTCATTTTCTACTCCGGAATTTAGGAAAGTGGTTTAACTAAAACAGAGCCCGGCGTTAAACCAAAGGCTGCCTCTAACTGAGAAGCACCATCAAGAGCAAAGAGATCTATATCAGCTAGAGCTGCAAGAATTACCTGCGCAATTACATCATACCCTAACTGATTCGGATGAAGTCCCTCAGGAATATTAAGGAATTCGCACTCGTCTTTGTTTACACAACTGGTGTACCAAGCAAGATCTATATCTCCGATCGCTACCTGATTAACATTAGCAAGATCACGGATATGAAAGTTGTATCCATTTAGATATGGCTCTCTACCATCGTGCAAACAGCATGTCGGTGGAAGAGTTAATACTACGACCTTACGTCCTAGCGCCTTAACAACATTGATTACCCTCTGAAGAAGTATTCGATACTGCGTTGGATTAATCTGAAGGAAGGAATCATTTGTTCCCTCCATGAAAACTACGATATCTGCCGAAGAACCAAGTACTGCTCTAACAAGACGAGAAACACCATCAATAGAGAAGGTCTCTCCCGGACTTCCATTGTTATCAACAAGAACACCAGAGATTACTTCGACTCGCATCGGATATCCCTTGGTCCCGTCAGTTAGAGTCGGTGTCTCAACATAAACACCACTAGCGATACCATCACCGACGCCATAGGTAAGGCTATCTCCAAAAGCTAATATTCGTACCTGACCATCTCCATTAACATCAGTTAATAAAGAAGTTGTGCTCTGCTCTTGTGCTTGAAGTGGTTGAATGGCTACTACAAGACTAAATACAGCAAAGATAGCTCGAACTGAAAAACTCATAAGACTCCAAAAGTTAAGATCCAAGAAATAAGGCGTGCTAGAAATTACTAGCACGCCTTACCGTCAGATGATCTCTCTTATTACCCGATTAATGGGGCAACTAATAGAGATAACATCGAGACTAACTTGATAAGGATGTTTAAAGATGGACCAGAGGTATCCTTACAAGGATCACCAACTGTATCTCCAACAACTGCGGCTTTATGAAGCACGCCACCCTTTCTCTCGCCTTCTACCTGACCCTGCTCAATAAACTTCTTGGCGTTATCCCAAGCTCCACCAGCATTTGCCATGAAGATACCTAAGACTGAACCAACGATTGTTACACCAAGCAAGAGACCAGCTAACGCAGCTGGACCAAAAACAAAGCCAACCACTACTGGTGTCACAACGGCGATAATTCCAGGTGCCAACATCTCACTAAGCGCAGCTTTCGTTGAGATCTGAACACACTTTGCAACCTCTGGCTTAACTCCTGGTTTGCCTTCCAACAATCCAGGGATCTCCTTGAACTGTCTTCTGATCTCAGTAACCATCTGACCAGCAGCACGACCAACAGCTCTCATTGTATATGCGGAGATAACTCCAGGAAGAACTGCTCCGATAAATATACCGATGATGACCCAAGCGTTTGTTAGACTTAGATCAACTGCGATCTTATGCGCTTCAAATGACTGAGAATATGCTCCGAACAATGAAAGAGCTGCCAAACCAGCAGAGCCGATCGCAAATCCCTTTCCGATCGCTGCAGTTGTATTACCTAACTGATCAAGCTTATCTGTGATTGCTCGAGTTTCAGCACCTAATTCTGCCATCTCAGAGATACCACCAGCATTATCAGCAATCGGCCCATAGGCATCGATCGTCATTGTAATACCAACAGTTCCTAACATTGAGATACCAGCAATCGCTGAACCATAGAAACCACCGAAGTAATAGGACAGTGCTGTAGAACCAGCGATGATTAACAATGGAGCAGTTACACTCTGAAAGCCTAACGCCATTCCACTGATAATACATGTTGCTGGACCAGTACGCGCACCGTCAATGATCTGAAATACCGGCTTGGATCCTGTATAATATTCAGTAACCAATCCGATACCGATTCCGGCAACGCATCCAAACAGCACACACAACCACATACTTAGATCTACTGGAGCAAAGAGGAAGTAGACCAACATAAATCCGATGAACAACACCGAAGAGAACAACGTAACTTTACGTAACGCAGCTCCTGGCTCTTCATTCTTAAGAACCTTCATAGACTGGATACCTAAGAAAGAAGCAACGCTTCCCAATAAGCAGATTACTATCGGAGTAATCATTAACCATGTCTGAAACAGAGTTGCATCTGGGTTCTCAATTGAATACGAGGTGATATCTGCAAGAATCTGAGGAGAAGCTGTAGCACCGAGAGCCAAGGCTCCGATGATACATGCTACGTATGATTCAAATATATCCGCACCCATTCCAGCGACATCACCAACGTTATCACCAACGTTATCAGCGATAACGCCTGGGTTACGTGGATCATCTTCAGGGATTCCAGCTTCTACCTTTCCGACTAAGTCAGAGCCCACGTCAGCAGCTTTGGTATAAATACCGCCACCAACACGAGCAAACAGAGCAACAGAGGAAGCTCCCATTCCGAATCCAATAATTGGCTCATGGTGAATTGGTGTACCGAAAATAAAGAACAACACACCCATTCCGATAAGACCAAGAGCAGCAATTGCTAATCCCATAACAGCACCGCCGTTAAATGAGATCTCTAGAGCCTCAGTAGGTTGATTCTGAGAAGCTGCTTGCGCAGTTCTTACGTTCGCAATTGTTGCAGCGTTCATTCCCACAAATCCAGCCAACAAGGAGCTCGCTGAACCGAATAAATAGGCGAATGCAGTTCCTGAACCTAATCCGATCCAGATTAAGAGGAATACAACTGCAATGAATGGAAGCAAGTAGAGCGCTTGTTGCTTAAGATAGGCGAAAGCTCCCTCTCTAATAGCAGTGCCGATCTCCTTCATCCTCTCATTACCATCGGGCTTACTTTCTAACCCTTTGTAAACAGCATAAGAAGCAAGAAGGCCTAGCACTCCAACTATCGGGGTTGCTAGCTTAAAGATCCATAACAACAAGCCATCCATAGTCACTCCACTATTAAATTTACCACTACCGTCTCTATCACTATATCGATCACTGCTTTCACCTCTATATTTGAAGAGCAGCCCCCTAAGAGTCCGGGGTATTAGGAACAAGGGAGAATTATTCCTTTTTGAGGAAGAGTCAACCCCTAGGACTTTCTCATATTTAAACGAATTGCTATACCCTGAACGGCATACAAACTTGAGCCAGGAGGGGCAATGATTGACACCTTATTATTCCTAGTCGACTTCATTATTCATATTGATAAGCACCTAGATTCCCTTATCCTTCAGTATGGCTCATGGACCTATGGAATCCTCTTCTTAATCGTTTTCTGTGAAACTGGCTTAGTCGTCACCCCTTTCCTGCCAGGAGACTCACTACTCTTTGCTGCTGGAACCTTTGCTGCCAGAGGCTCCCTTGACCTAGCAACAACAGCACTTCTGATTTTTATCGCTGCGGTTATTGGTGATGCCGTCAACTATACTATCGGCTCATTCATTGGGCCTAGAGTATTTGAGTTCAAAGACTCTAGAATATTTAAGAAACAGTATCTTGAAAAAACTCAGAAGTTTTATGAGAAATACGGTGGCAAGGCTATTATTATAGCCCGCTTCGTTCCGATCGTTAGAACCTTTGCTCCATTTTTAGCTGGAGTAGGTTCTATGAACTATTCAAAGTTTGGTTTTTACAACATTACGGGAGCTCTTCTCTGGGTCGTCCTGTTTGTTGGTGGTGGATATCTATTCAGCGAGATTGCCTTTGTTAAGAATAACTTCTCATTGGTAATGTTGATGATTATAGTAATCTCTATCCTGCCTCCAATCATCGAAGTTTGGAGAGCAAAGCAACAATCTAAAGCATCGAACTAAATATAACATCTAGCTAAAAATGG
>CAZTER010000006.1:0-18540 GCA_964612045.1 uncultured Bdellovibrionales bacterium | reverse complement strand
CATAGGTCTCTTATCTGTCAATAAATGTATTTTGGAGCAGGGACTTTAGTTCTCTAAAGCCTAGTGATTAAACCAATCTCATCTTGGAAGAATTATTAACTACTTATTTAAGAGGCTGTACCTCTTGTACAGCACTAGGCTCTGACTCTACACCACCAGCAATTGCTGATACTGATACAAATATTCTTTCCTCAGAGTGATTCATCGGAATCAGAGCTTGATACACCTTGCCGAACTCAGGATGTATTACGACTTTAAGATCTCTTTGATCTAAACGAAGTTCATTTCTGTCCTTCTTATCTTCAGGGCCATATTTAATCCTGTAAGAATCCACCTGGTCTTCAGGTACACGCCACATTATCTGTATAAAATCGATCTCAGATGGGGTGGGGGTTGTGGATTTTTCGCTAAACTCCTCAATTTTGACTGAAGAGGTTGTTGAGGCTGTGCCACCCGTAGCAATAAGCTCCTTTTTGCCCTTTGCAGGCTCTTCAAGGATAAAGGAACATCCACTAAGGAGGGTTACGAATATTAAGAGTAGGGTCTTGAGCATATTGGTAGCATACGGGATCGGTTAATTTAGCCCAAGAGCGTATCGTTCAGTCTATTAATCTAATTCCCTATGAAATATGCCCTATGAAATATGGTGGTGTTGCGCTTGTAGTTAAATTCTGCCATTAAATCACCAGATCCGTTCCCTAAACGGCTAAATTTAAAAAGAATATTATGATAGACGTTCAACATCTTTCTAAGCGTTATGGAGATTTTGTCGCGGTTAATGATGTCACTTTTCATGCCTCAAAGGGAGACATAGTTGGATTTTTAGGACCAAACGGAGCTGGCAAAACAAGTACCATACGAATGCTAGCTACATATCTTCCACCGACATCAGGAAGTGCAAAAGTTGCTGGATACGATATTCTTACTCAGGCCGATGAAGTTCGTAAGAGAATTGGATATCTCCCTGAGAATCCACCACTCTATCCAGAGATGACCGTAGAGGAATACCTCGCGTTCGTTGCTCGCATAAAGGGAATAGGTAGATCTGCTGTAAAAGCTAGAGTAGAGGAGGTTATTGGTCGTTGTTTCTTAGGCGATGTAAGAAAGAAATTGTGTCAGCATCTCTCTCGTGGATATAGACAACGTGCTGGATTAGCTCAAGCGATTATTCATAAACCTGATGTTGTTATCCTTGATGAGCCAACAAGTGGTTTAGATCCTAAGCAAATAATCGAGATCAGACAGTTAATAAAATCTTTTTCAGAGAACCACACCGTAATACTAAGTACTCATATACTACCTGAGGTAAGTATGGTGTGTAACAAAGTAGTTATTATCAATCGCGGTAATGTCGTACTTGATAAAGATCTAAGTGCCATCTCGGGCTCTCTTGAGCAGTTATTTATTAGTTCAATCTCTCAAGATGAATCTACTGAACAGATATCAGGAGGTCTATAAGTATGCGTGCTGTGTGTGCTATT
Source organism: uncultured Bdellovibrionales bacterium (assembly GCA_964612045.1). Lineage (GTDB taxonomy): Bacteria > Bdellovibrionota_C > UBA2361 > UBA2361 > UBA2361 > CAZTER01. The sequence goes on along the minus strand of CAZTER010000006.1, from coordinate 17,059 downwards.
TGGCGTAGAGAGTTACTCTCATTCTTCGTGTCTCCGATTGCTTATTTCGTGATCGCCGGTTTCGGCCTAATCGGTGGATTCTTTTTCTTTAATCTCTTAGCTTACTACAATGTAGTAATTGATCGTGTTTCTGCTATGCCTTGGGCTGCTAATCAGGCGCCAAGTATTAATCAGTGGGTTGGAGAGCAGTACTTTCAGACCCTCTTAATTATCCTAGTATTCCTTATCCCGTTGATCACAATGAGGACGATAGCAGAGGAGCGCAGAAGGGGTACATTTGAGCTTTTAGCTACATCACCGATCTCAGTCGCTGATATAGTTCTTGGAAAATTCCTAGGGGTTGCCTCTGTCGTATTAGCAATGATTCTGATGGCATCGGTTTTCCCACTTCTTTTAATTGTTTTTTTTGAACCTGAGATTCCACCTCTCTTAGCAGGAATTTGTGGTGTTTCTGTCTTCGGCGTTGGATGTGCAGCCGTAGGGTTGGCTGTTTCTTCTTATACGGAGAATCAGATCGTTGCTGGTGTAAGTAGTATGGTAGTGCTCCTTCTTTTGTATGTCATTCATGCGCCAGCTGAAGCGATGGGTGGGGGAGTGATCGCATCTATCTTGTCATATCTTTCTCCAGCTCTTCAGGTTCAAGATATATTGAAGGGAGTAATCTCTGTAAAAGCGATCGTTTATTTTCTCTCTTTAATTGCACTTGGTTTGTTCCTGTCATTTAGGGCGATTGAAGCACATCGTTGGCGTTAATAGATTTTTTCGATTGGAGTTACAGGTATGAATTTCTGGTCAAGACTCTCTGGGTTGATAGGATTAATCCTTTTAGCATTTGGACTTTTTGGAGCATTTGTATTTAGGCGTTTCGATGACGCCTATACAGTTTCCCATACACTAGTTGGTGGAGTTCTGGTTTTTTACTGGTTTCTCTCAGTAGGTCTAAAGCAATCCAAGGAATCCACACAGATTGTTAGTGGCAGAACAGTTCGTTTCGGCGTGAGCGCTATTCTCTATACTGTAGTTTTTGTAGGAATCCTGGCTGCCATTAACTGGATTGCTCAGGGTAGTAATAAGAGATGGGATCTAACAGAAGAGGGAGTTTATAGTCTCTCTGAGCAGAGCTCTCAGGTAATCGATAGCTTAAAGAAGCCTTTGAAGATCGTTCTCTTTGATGTGCCTCAAGAGGGTGATGGCAGAGATCCAAAGGAGTTGGTTGCTTTATATAAAGATCGAAATACAGCCAAGGTCTCAACGGAGATAGTTAATCCACGAGCTAAGCCACAACTAGTTGAGAAATATGGAATGCAGGGTGATAACCTGATTTACATAGAGTATGGCGAAGGTGAATCTAAGGGAGTTTCTCGTCTCTCGCAGATCACAGAGGATGTTATTACTAATGCTATTATTAAGCTTACACGTGGTGATTCTAAAAAGATCTATCTTCTACAAGGTCACGGAGAATCAGGTTTAGATGATCCTAGTGAATCTGGATTAAAGGCATTTGCTGATTCAGCAAGTAACGAGCATCTCGCAGTTGAAGGTATCGTACTCAGCACGAAACAAGAGGTTCCGCAGGATGCTGCCGCCATCATCGTTGCTGGACAAAAGTCTCCATTTCTTCCAGGTGAGTCAGATTTGATCGCCTCTTATGTTGAAAAAGGTGGAAAGCTTTTAGTTCTTGCAGATCCTAGGCAAGGGGAAGATTCCAAAGCTCTAGCTGCAAGATTCGGTTTTCAGATCGGAAACAATGTTGTGATTGATCTAGTGCAACGTCTCTTAATGGGACCAACATTAGCAACAGAGTTTCTAACTAATAACTTTGGTTCGCATGATATTACGAAGAAGTTATCTAAGCGTGATGTAGTCATAATGAACTTAGCTTCTTCTGTTGTTGGTTCTTCAACACCACAAGAAGGTGTCACTTATACAACCTTACTATCTTCTAGTAGTGATGGTTGGGGAGAGACTAATATGTCTGCATTATTGGATGCTGCCGAACCAACGGCGCAACAAGATGCTGATGATGTAAAAGGACCGGTTTCATTAGCCTCAGCTTATGAAAAGGTTGTTACTCCAGCTAGTGAGACTAACGAAGATAAGCCTTCATTTAAACAGCTCTCTAGAGTTGTTGTTTTCGGTGATTCTGATTGGATTACAAATAAGTATTTCCAATACTCATCTCACAAGGATTTAATCATGAACACGCTAAACTGGCTTGTTGGTGAAGAAGGTGGAGTTACTATTAGACCTAAGAAGATGAAGGCTTCTCTTGCCCCAATTGGTGGAGAAACATTCCGCTCACTTCTTCTTACTGGATTTTTGATCCCAGAGTTACTTGTTCTGTTCGGTGTTTTTGTTTGGTGGCGACGTCGAACTCTTGCGGTTTAGTTTATGAATATCAGAAAGTTTCTCCTACTTTTGGCTATAGCTGGGGCTCTGCTCGGATATATTAAGTTTGTTGAGTTGCCAGAAAAGAGGTCAACTGAACTTAAAGAGCATCCTTTTAAGGATCTAAATGTAGGCTCGTTGAGTACGATATCAATAGAAGCTAATGGATCATCTCCGTTTGTATTAGAGAACAGTAAGGTTGCTCCTGAGAGTAAGAATGTTGAAGCTCCTTCAACTGTCTCTGATGACGATCTTCAGGGATGGAAGATAAAAGATGTTGTTGATGGTGAGATAGAGAAAGCCACTTTTAATGCTCTTATAAGCTCTATTAAGAATCTAACTTTAAATAATTTTATAGCTCCAGAAGATGTTGGAGATGAGTTGGCGCCATTTGGACTTGATAATCCATCATTGAAGTTAGTTTTGAAAACACCAACTAAGGAATATTTATTAAGCTTGGGAGCTAATAATTCTTATATTAAGAAGAGATATCTTAAATTTGGTGATGCGGCAGGGCTTTATTTAGTAGATGAAGGACTTTTTGATGCTGCAAGCAAGAAGAGAGATCAGTTTAGAGATCTAACGCCGATTGATCTTAAAGATTCAGATGTTGCCAGCATAGAAGTTGTAAAGGACCAATCTCATCTTAACTTCGAAAAGCAAGGTTCTACTTGGACGATTATAAAGCCAGCTAAGTTTACAGGCGATTCCATTAAGATCGGTGGACTTCTCAGAGAGCTGCGAAATATTAAGGCTGAAGAATTTTACGATGGTTCGAGTGCGGCAGGAGAGCAGTATGGATTATCTTTACCATACCTAACTGCGAAGGTAGTTTTTAAAGATGAGAGTAAGCTAACTCCTTTAGTCGTTAACTTTGGAGTTGTAGGAAAGGAAGAGAAGAAATTCTTCGTTAGGCTTAGCAATAAATCCACAGTTTATCGGATCGGTGGTGCGACCTTGGCAGCTTTTGATAAGCCTATAGATGACTTTAGAGAGCATGAGCTAAATCGTTTCATGATAAATAATGTTAGTGAAGTAAGCATCGTTCGTAGTGCTGCAGAAACAACAAAGCTTACAAAGTCTGGTGAGGTATGGAAGGTTGATGATAGCAAGGATGGAGATCTTCCGTTCGTTGATAATTTTATCAGAGATCTTAGCTTATTAAGGGCTATAGGATTTCCGAGTGAGGGACAGGCGCTAGGCTTTGACAAGCCATATTCTGAGATCTTCATAAAGCTAAAGGGTGAAGGTGATTCTTCAGGGAAGATAGAGGAGCGTAAGCTAGTGATCGGTAATCAGCTTTCAGTTGATGGGCAACCTTCTTCGGATGGTGCAAGATTTGCAGCAACTGGAGATCTCTCTGAACCTTTCATTATATCATCGGAGGATTTAAAGAAGATTCTTCCTTCTAAGGAAACTCTGTTGGCTTCTGATCGAGTCGAGGGTACTCCGATTAAGTAAGATTGGGAGTAGGTAGGCTTGGTGAGTTAAAAGTTATTTTTTAACTATTCTCAATATATAGATATCTCAATTTTATCGGCTAAAAGGTTATTTTGAGAGATTTCCTGAATTCTCTCATTGTGAGATCTTCGGATGTATTTAATTTGTTGGTACTATGGCAAGATGCTAGGTACTAACTACTTTTAGTCGTTTCGGAATCCAGTGCTTCGTACATTGTTTTATATATTCCTGGTGATTAGTACTTTAACTCTTTCAGTTGGAGGAATCGCTGCATATTGGGGATATAACTATGTTACTAGAGACCTTCCTAATTTTGATAACATAGAAGAATATAAACCAGCAGCAGTAACAGAAGTCTATGCTGGTGATGGGTCTGTCATCGCTGAGTTTTTTGAAGAGCGTAGATATCCTGCAAAGATCGATGAGATTCCAGTTATTATCAGAAATTGCTTCCTAGCTGCTGAAGATGCTTCGTTCTATTCCCATCAAGGAATAGATCCTATGAGTATTATCAGAGCAGCAGTTAAGAACTTCATGGCAGGAAGTGCTACACAGGGTGGCTCGACTATTACTCAGCAGGTAGTAAAAAATCTCTTATTAAGTCCTGAAAAAAAATTAGTAAGAAAAGCAAAAGAGGCGATTCTATCTTATCGTCTCGAGAAGAAATTAACCAAGGATGAGATCTTACAGATTTATTTAAATCAGATCTTCTTCGGCAATGGAGCATACGGAATTAAATCTGCTGCAAGAACTTACTTCCGTAAGGAGCTTTCTGACTTAACCTTAGCAGAAGGGGCTTTGTTAGCAGGATTACCAAAGGCTCCATCTCGTTACTCTCCAGTCGGACATTTTAAGAGAGCAAAACAACGACAGCTATATGTACTAGGGCAGATGTTGAAAGCCGGTTTTATAACGGCAGAGCAAAAAACTGCTGCTGAAACAGAAGAGATAAAAGTCTATCCAAATTCTGCAAGTAACATCTTCCGAGCTCCTTACTATGTTTCTGAAATCCGACGAATATTTGCTGAACGCTGGAGCACGCTGAATATTGATCGCGATGGTTTAAGGATCTTTACGGCTGTAGATCCGATAGCAGATCGAGTTCTAACAAAATCTCTTCAATCTGGCCTTCGAGATGTAGATAAGCGTAGAGGATGGCGTGGGCCTCTAGCTCATTTAGATGAAAAAAATAGAGAGGAGTTCGTAAAGCGATATGGATCTGTTGCTCCTGGAGATATCGCTGTTGGAGAGTTGTATCCAGCTTTAATTATTGGAGCCAATCCGAAAACTAAGGAGTTCAAACTATTTACTGGAGGTGGAGAGATATCTTTACCACTTGCAGGAACAACATGGGCAAAAAAACGTCTTATGACGGATGACTCTGTTCGTTGGTTGGCATTTGAACAATCTGCTCAGATCGGAGATGTGATTGAGATTTCAAAAAAAGAAGAGAAAAATTCGAAAGGAGAGATCTCTCAGAATTGGATATTAGATCAAACCCCTGAAGTTGAGGGTGCTGGTGTAATATTAGATCCATTTAATGGCAGAGTTCTCTCTGCGGTAGGTGGATATAGCTATAAAAGAAGCGTTTTCAACCGCGTTACGCAATCTTTAAGACAACCAGGATCGGCTTTTAAGCCTATCGTTTATCTCGCAGCGGTAGATGGTTTTTCTTATACTCCGTCGACAATAGTACATGACACTCCAAGAACTTTTAGAGTTGGAGATGAGTTTTGGACACCTGGAAATTTTGATGAAAAATTCTTAGGACCAATTACTCTTCAGGTAGCTTTAGAAAAATCTCGTAATCTAGTCTCTGTTGATATCCTTTCTAGGATCGGAATCGATGCTGTTATTCAGTATGCTCGTAGATTGGGGATCGAGAGTAAGATTGGAAGAAATTTATCCATCTCTTTAGGTAGTTCAGAGGTGACCCTTTTAGAGCTTTCAAGAGCATATGGAGTTTTTGCGGCTAAGGGTGTCTTTATGCCGAGTGTTTTCATATCTCGAATTGAAGATCGTTTTGGGCATGTCATTTATGATCACGAGCAAGAGAGTTTGCAGGGAGCACGACAGGCAATTGATGCTTCCACTGCCTTTGTTATGGCTCATATGATGGAGGGAGTTGTGCAGCGTGGAACTGCTACAAAACTTCTTGAGTTAGCTAGACCAGTAGCTGGAAAGACCGGAACTTCTAATGACCAGATGGATGCATGGTTTATCGGGTATACGCCTAATTTAGTATGTGGAGTTTGGGTTGGATTCGATCAAAAGAAAGAGATCGGAGATAAGGAGACCGGTGGTAAGGTTGCCGCACCAGTATTTTTAAATGCTGTCGGTGATTATCTCAAAGAGAAAGAGGCTGCTGATTACTCACAATTAGTGAAAGACGCAAAAGAGCAGGCTGAGAAGTTAGGAATCCCGTATGTTGAACCAGCTCCATTTAAACCACTAGATTTTGAAGTTCCTGAGGGAGTTGAGCCGTTTTGGGTAGATAAGAATAGTGGCCTACTTAGTGAAGAAGGAGCTCCGGGAGCTATTTTAGAATACTTCAAAAGTGGAACGACCCCTCCAACATCAGGATTTACGGAAGATACTGCGAGTTATTTAGATTCTCCTGAACTATAGACCTTGCCTGCATCTCTGAGTGAGAACAGTTTAGAGATAAATAAAGTAATCTAGATAGCTCTTAATTTAATCTCTTACATATACTTTAAGATCTTCGATGACATCTCCTGAGCGTAGGCTATCAAGAACCTCAGAACCATCAATTACACGCCCAAATACCGTATATGAGCTATTCATATGCGGAGCTGGGCCTAGGATTATATAAAATTGAGTACTGTGGGAGCGTCTTTGAGGATTTGAGGAACCACTTATTCGCGACATTCCCAAAGCTCCATAGCTATGACGTTGTGAGCTAAATTCTGGCTGTAGGGAGTAACGAAGATCTTTTGGGGTTCCGCCTGGAGCCTTGCCGATCTGAATGATGTAGTCAGGTTGGAAGTAGTCGAATTTTAATCCTCTATAAAACCCTCTATCTGCTAGATATTTAAAGTTAGCAACGTGCCAAGGAGCCTCTTGTGGATAAAGTTCGAAGATTATTGAGCCTTTATTCGTAAATATCTGACACGAGCGAAGTTTCATAATCTCTTCACGTGGTGGCAGAACAAAGGGTGGTTCAGCTATCACTGAGCTGGGTACAAAGCAGACAATCAATAGAGGTAGTAGAAAGAGGATCTTTCTCACTAGATCAAGTGATCTTCCCGAAGATCGACTAGGACTCTGCTTTGCTATCGGGGTCGAATGGTGTTTGTTTATTCTGCTTATTGAGACCATCATGGTCTTAGTTCCCCCCAAAATTAATCTATGAAAACTATATCAATGCAATCAGATAATTGCAGCATCTCTCTCATAGTATTACAGTGTTTGCGAATATATAACTGGTGCTATTAATGGGTTTATTCTCAAAGTATCTCGAGTTCTCAATTTGTAGAACTGTAAAGCTTGGAGATAGGGATCAAAAAGCTCATTGTACTGGTTTGATTAGACAGAGTGGATTAAGAGGGGAGTTCGATCGCGAAGCCTGTATTTACGGTAATGCGATCACGCTAAGAGCTATGAGATGTACGTCGCGTGGGACTATCCACACCTCAGAATTTATACGAGAAACAGGCTTGGCAAAGGTACTAGCGCAGTTCCTAATCGGAGTTTCATTTGCTCTATACTTAGTACTTTTTTTCCTTGGTTCTCTAGGACACGCTGAGCAGCGTGAGCTAGTTGGTAAAGGTGCTGAAAAAATTGATGCGATTCTCCTACTTGATGCTTCTGGTAGTATGCTGCAAACAGATCCAGATCGTTTGCGTGATGAGGGAGCCAAACTATTTACAAAATTTTTACGAGACGGAGATCGTCTCGGAATAGTTCAATTCGAAAAGAACGCCTCTGTTATTAGAACTCTTTCCCCATTTAAGATTGATGACGCAACTATCTCTCAAGATATTGGAAAGGTAAGCAGTAACGGATTGTTTACCGATCTTTTTAGTGGAATTGATGAAGCTGCCAAGATCCTTATTAAAGAAGGAAGAGAGGATGCTTCAAAAGCTATCGTATTACTCTCTGACGGTAGAATGGAACCAGACCCGGCAATTGCAGGTCCGTATGTTCGGACTGAAGAGCTTCTTGAGAAATTACTACCCGAGCTTAAAGCTAGGGGAATTAAGGTCCACACTTTAGCCTTGAGCGAAAAATCAGATAGAGCGCTGCTCTCAGAGGTAGCTGTTGCTACAGAAGGTGTTACTTGGTTCGCCTCAGATGCTCAATCGATTCATCAGGCCTTTGCAGAGCTATTTTTGGCAGTTAAACAACCTCAGGTTGTTCCACTTGTAGGAAAGACCTTCTCTATTGATGTTGATGTTCAGGAAGCCACATTTTATATAAACCGCAAAGATGGAGCTCCTCTTGTCCTTATTTCGCCATCCGGAAAAGTTCTTAGGGAGGGTGATATACCTCTTGATTTAGCTAATTCAATAAAGTGGTTCAGCTCTCAAAAATTTGATGTTGTTACTATTAATGCACCAGAGACCGGAGACTGGCAGGTACAAGGTGTTACAGATACAGATGGATTTGCAACTGTCTTAACTAATCTAAAGTTAGTGTCCGATTGGCCAGCTACTCTTGTCTCTGATGAACCAGTAGTCTTACAGGCTCGTTTAAATGATGGAACTAAGCCAATCGTCTTAAAAGAGGTAAGTGGAGTTACAAAGTACGGAATTCAGATCGTTCCAACAGATCGCGTATCTGAACCAGTTCTTGAAGAGCTACTCTATGATGATGGAACACATGGTGATGCAATTGCTGGAGATGGAATATTCTCCTATCGAGTAACGTTATCAGAGCCAGGCGAGTATAGAGCTTGGATTGTAGCTAAAGGACCAACATTTGATCGACGTCAACAGATCCCTTTCCAGGTTAAGAACCCAGCGATTACTTTAAAAGTTATCGATGCGTCAGAAGAAGAGCTCGCTTCTGATCATGCTGTAGCTGGTGAGCATAAAAATGAGAGCCACGATGCTCATGGAGAGCATGCAGATCATGGAGGACATGAACATGATAAGCAGGATTCTGATATTACAGTTCATGCTGATGGGAATAAGACCCAAATTATAAGAGCTCTTCTTGGTGCAGATCTAAAATTACTAAGATCTGCTCAGGTTAAGTTATCTGTTATAACTCAAGATCGTCGAAGGATCTCTCTCGATATGGAGAGGAATGGAGAGGGAAATTTTGATCTTCCAGTCAGTAAGTTTCCGATTGCTGGGGATTTTACTCTGACTGCGACATTTAAAGGAATTACGAAGAAGAAGGTTGAAATAGAAGAAGTATCTAAATCAATTAAGTTTTCTCTAAAGGAAACTGTTCAGGGGAAAGAACCCGAAGGTATTAAAGATATCGTAATTGAGAAGAAGGTTGAAACAAAACCAACGAATCCAACACCTTTTGTTTTATTATCGTTAGTTGCTTCTTTAGTCGGATGCGGATTTTTTGTTTGGCAAGCGAAGTCAATTCAAGCCGGAGAGAGTTTTACTCTTCCTGAGATACCATCATTGGATTTAGCCTTCGCTGGAATTGGTGAACTTGAGGCAAGAGTCGCCTTAAATAGTATCAGCATAGATGATCCAATCCTGAAGAATGAAGTGATCTTTCCAAGTATTGGTGGAATGCAGAGAGATGAGGCTCCAAAGGATGAGGCTGATACTAGTAGTGACTTATCTACTGAGGAGGCTGTTGAGTCGCAGAGTCCAACAGAGGAGTCAGTTACAGTTAGTGAAGATGAACCTTCTGAGGAGTCAGGTGAAGAGGTTTCAGAAACAACAGAACCAGAGGAAGAGGAGAGATGATTGGCGCACTTTTAATAGTTCTAGTAGCGCTGATAGTTTTTGCTATTAGTTATGGATTACTTCGCTTTTTTATATCTCAGGCCCGAGGAGATTCTACTGAGATAAAGAAGCAGTTAGATAGAGAGCTAAAAGAGAGAGAGGAAGTCATCGAGAGCTTGGTCCATCTGTATGGAGAGATGGTTGATCTCGATAAATGTCGAGAAGCACTACAGAAGGTATCGAGTGCGGAAGAATCATTAAAAGCTGAGCGTGGACGAGTTACTATTACAATGGCTGAGCTAGAGACAGTGGAAACTCGGCTTAGAGAGTTAGAAGAGATAGAGAGAGAGTTAGAGGCCAGCGGTCTTGAGACTAAAGAAGAACTTAATATCTTAGAGAGAAAATACAAAGATCTAACCGGCAAAAATTCTTCATTGAAGCAGAGTATCGCTGATAACTCTTCTATGTGGGATGGAACTCTGAGTGAGGTACAAGCCAATACAGAGCTTCATACGGAGCTTTTAAATGCAAAGAGTCAGTTGGCAGCTACTGAGGAGAGAATTCAGAGTCTAATGGTGCAGATTGAGCAAGGAAATGAACAGTATTTCAACCTCAAGAGACGGTACGATGCACTAGATATTGAATATGCACAGCTATATGAGAAGTTCTCTGAAGCAGAACAGATGGCGAGTGGGGCAAATAAACCGCAACAGTAATTTGTTTAATTTGGATTGGAAGTGGCGCGCGAATACTTCTCCGTTTCGGAATCAACATCATTATCAGATCTTAAGATTGGATCTAAAATTCATGTGATCGGTGTTTGCGGAGTTGCGATGGCGCAACTTGCAATACTTTTATCTGAACTTGGCTACCAAGTTTCTGGTAGTGATAAGGAATTTTATGAGCCAATGGGAAGTAAACTCCGTAGCTCTAATATTAAATTATTTAATGGATATCACAGAGTAAGTATAACTCCTGATATTGATCTAGCCGTTATAGGAAACGCAGTTCCTTATCAAAACGAAGAAGTTCAGCAGGTAGAGAGTCTCAAGTTAAAATATTCACTTTTCCCTAAGCTACTTCATGATATTTGTATTGCTGGCAGACGCTCTGTCGTTGTTGCTGGTACTCATGGAAAATCAACTACTACTTCTATGATTGCTGTTATGTTGAGAGGGCTTGGAATGCATCCCTCGTACTTTATTGGAGCAGCGGTCGCAGCATTACCAAATAGTTTAATGGCAGATTCTAATGGAAAGATCTGTGTTGTAGAAGGAGATGAATATGACTCCTCTTTCTTTGCTAAAGTGCCAAAATTTTCATTCTATCAACCTGATATATTTATAGTTACCTCAATTGAGTTCGATCACGCTGATATCTATAAAGATCTAGATGCTATCAAAAAAGTTTTTATTGATAGAATTAGATCCCTCTCTAAAAATTCTTTTGTTGTCTGCTGTATTGATGATCCTGTTATTCGTTCTCAATTGGATGCCTGGAGAGCTGCCGCGCAGTGTAAATTCATTACCTATGGTGAGTCTCCTGATTCTGACTATACAGTTCATCTGGAGCTTGAAGCTTCTAAGATGAAGATAGAGATAGATACAAAGCAGGGTAAATATCAGGAGATTTTAAAACTTTCAGGAAGGCATAATGCACTGAATACATGCGCAGCATTAATAGTTGCGAATATTGTCGGAGCAGATTTAAAGGAAGCACTATCACATCTGGCTAGTTTTGAAGGTGCGCGAAGACGCCAAGAGGTGCGCTTTGATCAAGGTCGTATAACGGTTATCGATGATTTTGCACATCATCCAACAGCGGTTAGAGAAACACTATCAGGATTAAAGCAGGCTTATCCAGATCGTCGTATGATTGCTGTCTTTGAGCCTCGATCCAATACAAGTAGGAGAAAGGTATTTGAAGTGCCTTATGCTGAAGCATTTCAGAGTGCTGATCTAGTGGTGCTATCAAAAGTGAAAGCCCGATCCATAGATAGCGATCAAGATCTCTTGGATGTTGGTGAGCTCGCATTAGCTATTACTAAGCAAGGTGTTAGCGCAGAAGCGATAGATGGTGTTGATTCGATAACTAATCATCTAGCCAATCTAGTCACTGCAGGAGATCTTGTTGTTATTATGTCCAATGGATCATTCGATGGCTTAATCGAGAAGTTTTTAGCTCGTCTTGGCTAATTTAAAGATTAAATTTTAGCTGCAAGTAATTACAACATATCATACGGATCCACATCGAATGTGACCCGCGCTCGATTATTGTAGAGATTTAGTTTTTGTACTGCATTTAGCAGCCGGTGAATCGTTGTGCGTTCAGGGCTGCGCAGTAGAAGGTGCCATCTCCAGAGAGTTTTTACTTTCTTTATCGGAGCTGGAGCTGGGCCTAATATATCAAAGTTTAAATCCGACTCCTTCTTAATCTTTGATAACCCATCGTAGGCAGAGATTAGTATGTTACGAGGAAGCTCTTTCTCCTGTGATGATACAACAATTCTGAGTAGATTAGAGAAAGGTGGAAATCGAAGTTGCTTTCTTGCAATAGTTTCTAGGTCAATGAAACCTTCATAATCCTGTTCAAGGGTCTTTATGATACTTGGGTGTTGTGGAAGTCTAGTCTGTAAAACAACCCGACCTGTACGCTCTCCTCGTCCTGCTCTACCAGCAGCTTGAGTGAGTAACTGAAATATCCTTTCACTCGATCTAAAATCTGGAAGATGTAACCCGACATCACAATCAGCAATTCCAACTAATGTAACATCTGGGAGATCGTGTCCCTTTGCTATTAATTGAGTGCCTACTAAAACTTGGATCTCTTTTTTTCTTAAACGATCTAATACATCTTGATAAGTAGCATGATCAGAAGCTGAATCTCTGTCTAAACGCTCGATTGAAGTATCTGGAAATAACTCCTTCAATTCTTCAAAAATTCGCTCTGTTCCAGCACCACGTTCTTGTAGCTTTCCAGGTTCTTTTTTTTCATCATTATTATTGCAATTTGGGCAGAGTGTCGGTGGTGGAATCGAGAATCCACAGTAGTGACATAATAAGGAGTTTTCTCCTCGATGATATGTCATCGTTACACTACAGTTCTCGCATTCTATAACCGAGCTACATTTTTCACATTGCAAGTAAGAGGCAAAACCTCTTCTGTTATACAAAACAAATGTTTGTCCCCCACCTTTGACACACTCATCTATGGCGGTGAATAGGGTAGGTGAGATGTGGGAAGAGGCCATCTCCCACGGCTTTAATCTATTAAGATCTACAATCTGTATCTCTGGTTTAGATTGAGAGTGTCTACCAGGTAAACTTAAGAGTTTATATTTTTGACCTTTGCTAGAGATGAAGCTTTCAATGGAGGGAGTGGCAGATCCTAGAACTACGGGACATTTGTGAGTTTTAGCTAGAACAAGAGCAAGATCTCGAGCGTGATAGCGTAGTCCATCATTTTGTTTATAAGAGCTATCATGCTCTTCATCAACGATGATGATACCGATATCTTTAAGAGGAGCAAAGATTCCTGAGCGTGCTCCGATTGCTACTCGTGCACGCCCAGTGAGTAAAGCTTGCCATGCATTCCAGCGCATTCTCGGAGGTAATGCGCTGTGTAAAACAGCGAGTTCATTTCCAAGACGAGCACGAAATCTATCTAAGAGTTGCGGTGTTAAGGCTATCTCAGGGACGATCACTAAAGCTGAACGTCCAGCATTTAATGCTTCCTTAATCGCCTCTATGTAAACCTCGGTTTTTCCACTTCCTGTTACTCCGTGAAGTAGGTATCGCTCGAAGGATCTACTCTTTACCGATTCTGTGAGTGCGTTAACTGCTTCAATCTGATCTTTATTTAAAGTTACATCACGTTTGGCCCAAGTTGGAGCGTCTTCGTCTATGTAAAACCTCTCGGTAATATCTTGCTTACTTAGCTTTATAAATCCACGTTGCTCTAACTTCCTAAGAGTCGCTAACGCTCCCTTAAAACGTCTGCTGATGATGTCATAGTTTAGATCGTTTGGATTATCTCTGATAAATTTTGCTAACTCTAAGGTGTTTCCTCTGAGTTTATTCATCTCTATCTCTTGATCTGGCTCGATAATCCAACTCTGTTTTGGGGCCACAGCATGTGGAATGGCAACATCGAGCACAGAAGCAAGAGGTGATCCGTAGTAGTTAGCAATCCAAGATAAGAAAGGAAGCTGTTCCTCTAAGAAAGCTTGTTTGGGGGGTGGGTCGCTTAATATTGGTTTCAGTTTAAATTCAAATTGATCTGGGGATCGGGGATCTTCTCTAGTTTCAACTACAAACCCCTCAGCTTCTCGATTGCCGAGCTTTACCTGAACCTGAGTTCCAATATGCACTGAGTCTATCAGCTCTAGAGGGATCTCGTAGCTATAGGAGCTTTCTAGGGGAGGTATTAAGACCTGAGCAATTTTAGTCATGGTACTTTATTTCTAGTACTACCCTTGAGTGTAACACAATCGAAACAAGGGTTTTAGCAACGGCCTTTTTCGTTTATAAGTGTTATCATAATATGATTTAAAATCGAGCTGATAGAGAGTGATGGGAATTTTAAGTATTTTTCATAAAAGTGAGTCAGTCTTGGGTGTGGATGTTGGATCCTCCTCACTTAAACTCTTGGAACTTGATCTTTCAGGTAAGGTACCTCGAGTAGTTAATTTTGCTTATTCGCAGCTCTCGACAGACATTATAACCAATAATTTTGTTACTAATTTATCCGTAGTAGGAGAGCAGCTTTCTTCTCTCTTAGAGTCTAATTCAATATCAACTAAAACCGCTGCTTTAGCAGTTCCAGGTCCAAGTGTCTTTATTAAGAAGATAAAGATGCCAAAGGCAAATCAGGATGAGTTAGAGAGGAATATTCAGGTAGAAGCCGCTAGCTTTATTCCTCATAATATTGATGCGATTAAGTTGGACTTTCATGTCTTGGGAGAAGTGGCAAAGGGCCAGCTTGAAGTTTTAGTAGTCGCAGTTAAGAACGAGATAATGCAAAGTTATACAGATGCAGTTGCTTTAGGTGGATTGGAGCCAGCAGTTGTTGATGTCGATTATTTTGCACTACAGAACGCCTTTGAGCGTACTCAGCTAGAAGAGTCGCAGTCAAAGACAGTAGCTCTTGTTAATATCGGGGCTAAGTATACTGCGGTAAATATTATTAAGGGCACACACTCGTTGTTTACGGGTGATATATCAGTCGGTGGAAAAAACATGACTGATGGATTGGCTAGTGATTTAGGAATCTCATCAAAGGATGCAGAGGAGAAAAAGAGAGCTAGCAATAAGACTGAGCAGGTAACAGAAGCATTTCAAAAGCAGTGCGATCATTTTGCAAGTGAACTAAATAGGCAACTTTCCTTCTTTTGGAATGCCTCAGCAGCTGATGATGGAATTGAAACTATAGTTCTTTCAGGAGCCCCAGCATCTAATGTTCAATTAGTAAAAGCCATTGCTAGCAAAACAGGGATTAATACAGTTGTTTTTGATCCATTTGAAGGGATCGATATCTCGGGGGTTAAAGATTTGCAGAAGTTGAAAGAGCTCGCGCCTGCGTTTGCTGTGGTTACAGGATTGGCATTGAGATCTCCTGGCGATAAAGAGAGCTTTGTGGTGAGTGAGCAATGATTAAGATCAATCTCCTCGGAGAGGTAAGTAGCAGAGATACTATTAATATCTGGTATATATGGGGATATGTAATCTCCTTAGTGCTTTTGGTGATTTTAGGAATCGCTCTCTATATTACAACTGATAATGCGTTTGTTGAGACGCAATCAGAGATTCAAGTTCTTGAAGCACAGTTAAAAAATCTTAAAGAGCGAACCAAGAGTGTGGCTGAGCTTGAAAGAAAGAGAGCGGAACTAACAGATAAACTTAGAGTGATCTCTATTCTGCGTAAGAGTAAGTCTGGTCCAGTCCGAGTTCTTGACGATCTAAATATTGCGGTTCCTGATAGGTCTTGGATCGGTAGTATTAAAGAGAGTGAGTCTGTTCTCAGAATTACTGGTGTTTCCTTGGATAATCAGACAATCGCCACATTTATGAAGAATCTTGCTACTAGTGATTATTTTGAGAAGGTTGATCTTATCGAATCTAAAGAGGCGCTGAAGGATGGCGTGAAGTTAAAATCATTTATTATCGATGCGAAGATTAGTTACGCTGGAAAGATCGCACCGGTAGATAGTTCTACTAATCAAAATGAAAAGAAGTAGGAGGAGCTATGCATCCAGCAATTGAAAGTTTTCTAGAGAGACCAACAAGTCATAAAGTAGCAGCTTGGGTAGTATCTTTGCTGCTTATAAGTGGACTTTTCTGGCAGTATATTTATGGCCCAGTTGCAATGGCATACTCAGAATCCGCTGAAAAACTTGAGAATCTTAATACGCAGATCATCAATGAAAGACGACTAGCAAGAAATCTCCCTAAGTTTCAACAGGAGGTCAGAGATCTAGAGGTGAAATTAAAGATTGCACTTCAGGAGTTGCCTGATGAGAAGGATATTCCAGATCTATTAAAATCGGTTGCTGATCTTGCCAAAACTTCAGGTTTGGAAGTGACATTATTCAAGCCAGAGCCTGAAGTAAGACGAGAGTTCTTTGCTGAAGTTCCTGTCAGTATGTCAGTCGAAGGAGCGTTTCATCAGATAGCGGGTTTTTTTGATGAAGTAGGAAGAATGCCTCGGATCGTAAATATAAAGAATATTGAGATGCGAGAGCCAAAGAAGACAGAGCGCGGATTGATGGTTAAAGGTGATTGTGTTGCTACGACATTTCGTTATCTCTCAGAGGCTGAGAGGGTGCCAGATGATGCTCAACAGGAAGATGGAAGGCGAAGACGAAGGTAGTTCAGTGGTAAGAAGCTTATTAGAGAATAGATTCATAGCGCTGCGTAGAAGCTAATATGAGGGCGTTATTGTGGCTTACTGTTATGGTAACCCTTGCGGCCTTTATGACGAGGCCGTTAGCTGATCCTGATCTGTGGTGGCATATTGCTGCTGGGAGGTGGATATCAAGCCATTGGTACGTTCCAACAACAGATCTTTGGAGTGTCTTACATTTTGGTGAAGAATGGAGAGCTTACTCCTGGATTATTGAGATACCACTCTCTTTTATAGAATCCATTAGCGGTCTATCAGGGTTAATTTTCTCTACCTTTGCACTAGCCTTGCTCTTAAATGGTGTCATTGCGTTTTGTTGTGGAAAGCTAAGCGGAAGTTGGTTTGTCGGTCTATTGTCTGCTGTTACTTTGACTCTCGGTATAGTGACGCACTATTCACTAAGGCCGCAGAGCTTCGCCTTGATTCTGTTT
>CAZTER010000005.1:0-18698 GCA_964612045.1 uncultured Bdellovibrionales bacterium | reverse complement strand
ATAAGTTGATGCTATTGCGCAGAACATACGCATTGAATATCCAGATTCGCCACAATTTAAAGCTTCACCAGTTGGAGCCCCTCCTCCAACTATCACGACTTTATCATGTTCAATCTTAACTGAACTGCCTAATGCTGCTGCTACTTGTAGAGCTGCATGTCCATCGTTACTAAAAGATGGATGAAGAATAACAGTTTCTCCCTTTACTTGAGTTGCTGCACCAACAGCTCGCTGCATCATACTCTTTGATGAAGGAGCTATAATCACTCCTTCAGCTACGCCAGGATTACATCTTTGTTGTAAATTATTTAATGCCGGCGACATGACTAAACTCATAAATAATCCTTTGTGCAATAGCTCTTGGTAACTGATTATCTGTTGGAACGATTATGTCAGCGCTAGCTAGATATCGTTCCCTTCTTTCGTTAAGTACCTCTATAATTTTAGAGTGCGGATCTGTTGTGGCTAAGATCGGTCTATGCGTTTCATGCTTAATTCTCTCAAGGAGATTTTCAGCAGAAGCCCATAGTAAAACTGTAAAAGCTCTCTCCGCTAAACGAGATCTATTTTGCGGACTTAAAACAGCGCCTCCACCACATGAAACTATTATATTCTCTAAAGTTAAAGCTTCCTCTAGGATTTCTGACTCTAAACCTCTAAAAGCTTTCTCTCCATCCTCTTTAAATATCTGTGAGATTGTTTTTCCTGAACGCTCTTCTATTAGTTGATCGATCTCAAGTAATTTACGATTACTATTCTCTGCTAATTCCTTAGCAACAGTTGTCTTTCCACTTCCCATCATTCCTATTAAGGCGATATTGGAAGGGGTAATATGACTAGCACCTTTCACGCCTTCTCTCATTAAGGAAAGATCTGGAGTTGTTCCATTAAAGATCTTAAATGCAGCTTCTCCCTGGAATAGTAACCAAGAGAATCCATCAATGATCTTACATCCCTGTCTTTTTGCATCGTTTAATAGAGCAGTGCCTTTAGAATATTGAGATTCAAGGATGACCATTCTACTACTAAGTAATTCTACAGGAATAATTCGATCTGCTGTGGAGGCCGTATTGACGATTAGCTCAATACTTTGCATCAACCTAACAAACTCATCAGAATTCAAAGCTACAGCTCGGCACTTCATCTCTTCAGCTAATAGCTCGGCTTTAGCCAAAGTACGATTAACTATAAATACTTGGCATTCAGAGCTCTTAAATGCAGCAACAGCTGCTCTAGCTGCACCTCCGGCTCCAATAACTAAAACTTTTCTGCCAGTTACTGAACAGCCTGCATTTCTAAACGATTCAATTATTCCATAGAGATCCGTATTGTGACCGATCTTTACATTATCCTTAATCTCTATCGTATTTACTGCTTTAATAAGATTTGCTTCAGTAGTTGTAACATCTACTAAGCCATAAGCTTCTTCTTTAAATGGAGCTGTAACATTTAACCCCACTAATCCTAAACTTTGTGCATTATCGAGAGCTTCTCTGACTGAGGAGACACAGAGTCTTCCATAAATTGCTGATGAATTAACTGCTTTTAATGCAGGATTATGCAGCTCAGGGCTTCGGCTGTGAGAGATCGGTTTCCCTATTACAGCGATAAGATTACTCATCTTTAAGTGTTACTCCGATGTTCTCAAGAGCTTGATAGACCTCTCTCAGCTCTTTAACTGTTAGTTGACCTGGTGCTGTTGCTCTCTTTTTATCAACAGCTGCAAATGTAAATTTTGAACCTAAGTAGGGAGCCATAGCTCTTACTAGCTTTCCCTGTTCTCCCATTCCAATTACGACTAAATCGCTAGAGTTCGTTAGTAGCGAGAGTAAGTGTAGATTGTCTTTCTTTCTTGTTACTTGAGTTGCAACTTTAACAATATCAGCCTGCGCTGTTCTCGCATTTAAAAGAATATCCTGTAGCTCTTTTAATGTCGGTGTGTTTTGAAAGTTGTGATACGAAATAATAACCTTACATCCATTCTTATGTGCAAACTCTCTAAGTTCGTTGATATAATTATTTTCTGATTCAATTTCGATATCAACAAAAGAGGCACCAGCTAATATTGCATCTTTAATTTTATCGAGTCTCAACTGTCTTTGATTTGTTGATTCATTCTGAGATGGTCGATATGTAACAATTGACATCTTAGCAAGAGAGATCAACTTTTTATAATCAACACTCTCTCCAAGTAGATCCAGTCGAATTTCTACGAAGTTGTTTACACGAACTACCTCTAAGGCTTCCTCGAATGATAGCTCTCCGATAGAAACACAGATTATCGACACAAGAACTCCCTTAATTTTTCAATGGCAATTCTTTCAATTGAGCAGTGTCCAATTGAAAGAGGTAGAGGCATCATAATTGAATCTTTATCACGCTTTTTGTCGTGTAAAATTGCCGCCATTACTCGAGAAGGATCAAATTCTATTTCAACTGGAAGATTATATAACTTTAAAAGATTCTTTATTTCACTAACAAGCTCTGAGCTACATAGGCCTAGTTCGGCAGCGAGTTCCGCTTCTAGTGCGAGACCGATGCTAACTGCTTGGCCGTGAGGAATAGAGCAGCAAACTTCAACTCCATGACCAATCGTATGTCCTAAGTTTAAAAGTTTTCTCTCCCCATATTCAAATTCATCTCGAGTTACAATCCCAGCTTTTACTGCGACTGAATTAAATATTACCTCTTCAATTAATGGAGACTTTAATCCCTGGATATTCATAGCTTCATCTCTTAGAAGATCGAAGCTGATGGTTTTCGAGATAATGGAGTGTTTGATAACCTCGGCAAAGCCGCAGGAAATCTCCTGCTTAGGTAGAGTTTTAAGAGAGGTTGGATCGCACAGACAAAAATCTGGTTGCTTTGTTGTCCCAACAAGATTTTTTACTCCGTTATAATTGACACCATTCTTACCACCAATTGAGGCATCAACCTGAGCTAGTAGTGTAGTTGGTATAAAACCAAATGGAATGCCACGTAGAAAAGTTGAAGCAACAAAACCAGTTAGATCGGAGATTGATCCACCGCCTATGCCAATAAGGAGCGATTGACGATCTATTTGAAGAGAAAAAAGCTGGTGATAGATCTTTTCTACAACACTCAGACTTTTTGCCTCTTCTCCTGGTTCAACCTGAATTATTTCACCTACAGGAATGAGATGATTTAGAAGGCGAGAGACTGTAGAATCTGTAATGGTTACTATCCTTCTACCAGCAGATAATACTGGAAGATATTCAGCAACTGATCCAACACAGATTCTAGATCTCCCACTTCGGACATCAATTATCACTTCATTCATGGAAGTGCCTCGATGCAAGCTCTTACAGTTGATATTCTGCTCATCATGGAACCGAATATCTCTGGAGTTAAAGCCTGATCTTTGTCACTTAATGCTTTCTCAGGATCGCAATGAACTTCGATAATTAAACCATCTGCGCCTGCTGCGACTGAAGCTAAACACATCGCTGGGATTAGACTGATTCTTCCACATCCATGTGAAGGATCGGTAATTACAGGTAGGTGTGTTAATTCCTTGGCTGCCGGTACTGCATTTAGGTCTAGTGTATTGCGAGTATATGTTTCGAAGGTCCTTATCCCTCTTTCGCATAAGACGACATTTGGGTTGCCTTCAGCAAGAATATACTCAGCAGCACTCAACCACTCTTCAATTGTTGAATGCATTCCACGCTTAAGTAGTGCGGGACGACCAGATTTTCCAACTTCCTTAAGTAGAGAGAAATTTTGCATATTTCTTGCTCCGATCTGAAGCATATCTGCATATTCAGCAACCCAAGAGACATCTCTTGTATCTAGGACTTCAGTAACAATCGGTAGTCCAGTCTCTTCTCTTGCTTTAGCTAGGATCTTTAATCCCTTAAGTCCTAATCCTTGGAATGCATAAGGAGATGTACGAGGTTTGAAAACTCCACCACGTAACATCTTTGCTCCACGAGCTTTTACAGCTTGAGCTGTACTAATTGTCTGTTCTTCACTCTCAACAGAACAAGGTCCGGCAATGACTACGAACTCCTGACCGAATCTTACCGGACCTACCGGCACTACTGTCTGGGTGTCATCTTTTCTCTTTGTAAGTAATAAGTGTTTCATTTTTTTCTCCGGCTCACTTTGAGCCTGTAAAACTAAAGCCAATTCAGGTGAAAACCTGGAACTGCGTGATTATTTTTCAATTTCTAAAAAGAGGGAATATGTGTGCGCGAACAATCTTATGGGGTGGGGACCCCAAAATAGAAGCTAAAGTATGCAACGAAAGAGATGCGCGACATAGTTTGATGATAGAGAGAAGAGCGCGATCTTGTCAAACTATAACTTATAGTCTCACTGAATATTATTTATAGCTTTTACGTCTGACCCCGAGCGAAAGTTGAGATCTTGGTGTTTATGATAAGGCAATTTATTCAATAATTTAAGTATGTTATCTGATAATAATTGTTAATCACTGCCGAGCTTTAAATTCCATATGAACTAAATAGTCTGAGTAATTTAAAGATGACTCCATGCGTAGACCTCTGTCGATCTCAGTAGTCCTAAACTTTAATTATTCTTACTTACAAGTAAATATTGTGGAGCGGAGACTTTAGTCTCCGAAGCACTACTATTCGCATATAGATAATAAGAACTTAAATTTTATAAAAGACTACCTAAAATTTGTGAGCGTTCTTACTTCGGAGACTAAAGTCTCCGCTCCATAGGAAAAGCGCACGCTCTATATTACAAGAAGAGTGGAAAAATTTTATGCGTTGAAAGTTAAATCTAATTATTAGATGCTAGTGCTCGTACAAATTTAGCTGCATTCTCTATAGGATCACCAGGCGCTTGAATAGCCTTCATTATAGCGCTTGCTACAATCGCACCTTTGCAATAACACTGAACTTCTTGCACAGTTTCTCGGTTACTAATTCCAAATCCAACAAAGATCTTATTTTTTAACTCTAAACTGCGCAGATGTTTTAAATAAGTAATTCTTGATTCGCTAAGTTCAAGAACTCCACCAGTAGTTGAGTTACTAGAAACTGCATAGATAAATCCAGAGCTAATAGAATCAATCTCTCTTATCCGCGAGTCCTTGGTAGTCGGTGTTATGAGGAGCGGCATAACAAGACCAGTTTCTTTTAAAATACTCTGAACATCTCTTTTAAACTCGTAAATTGGAAGATCTGGGATGATAGCACCATCAACTCCAACCTCTGATAATTTTTTGAAGAAGTTACTTATACCGTATTGAACTACCGGATTAAAATAACCCATCAAGATTACTGGAATATTAACTTCAGATCGAAGTTTTTTAAGTTGAGTAAATAAAACTTTAAGAGTCATTCCATTTTGAATTGCACATAGATTTGCTTTTTGAATAATCTCTCCATCTGCTAATGGATCTGAAAATGGAAATCCAATCTCAATTACATCTGCTCCGTTAGCTTCGAAGGCTTTACATATAGGAATAGTGCTATCTAAGTTTGGGAAGCCTGCTGTAATATAAGCAGCTAGAATTGGTTTTGAATCCTCTGTTCTCTTAATTAATCTATTCATAGCTTCCTTAATTAAAGTGCGCGCTCTAAATATGTCCCCATATCTTTATCGCCTCTTCCAGAGAGACAAACGACAACTCGATCACTTTTATTCAGTTTCATCTTTTGGAGATATGCAATTGCATGGGCACTCTCAAGAGCTGGAATTATACCCTCTAATCTACTAAGCAACTTTGCTCCTGTAAGAGACTCTTCATCAGTGATCTGAACATAGTTAACGCGTTTACTTGCATGTAGGTGTGCATGTTGAGGCCCTATCCCTGGATAATCTAATCCAGCTGATATGGAGTGAGCTTCTTCGATCTGACCATCCTCAGTTTGCATTAGTAGTGTCTTGCTACCATGCAATACTCCGATACTTCCTTTCGCAGTTGTAGCTGCGGTTTTACCACTATTAATCCCCTCTCCCGCAGCTTCGACACCGATCAGTTTTACTGATGATTCCTCAAGGAAGTGATAAAAAGCTCCCATAGCATTACTGCCACCTCCAACGCAGGCAACTATATAATTAGGATTAGAGTCACCATATAACTCTATCATCTGTTCCTTTATCTCTAGACTTATGATCGCTTGAAATCTTGCAACCATATCTGGAAATGGGTGAGGTCCTACAACTGAACCAATAATATAATGTGTGTCTATTGGATTTGCGATCCAATCCCGCATCGCTTCATTCGCTGCATCTTTTAATGTACGGCTTCCGCTTTTTACTGGAACAACTTCAGCTCCAAGAAACTTCATACGTGCTACATTCGGCGCCTGTCTTTGAGTATCAATCTCTCCCATGTAAACTACACATGGGATGCCGAACAATGCACAAACTGTTGCTGTTGCTACACCATGTTGTCCAGCTCCTGTCTCTGCAATGATTCTCTTCTTTCCTAATTTTTTAGCTAATAAGATCTGCCCGATTGTATTATTGATCTTATGAGACCCCGTATGATTAAGATCTTCACGTTTTAGAAGAACTGAAGCCCCGATCTCTTCTGAAAGCCTCTCAGCTAGATATAGAGGATTTGGTCTTCCAACATAATTTTTTAATAGATGTTTGAATTCCTTTTGGAACGACTCGCTTTCAATAATCTCACGATAGTTTTCAGCTAATTCGGAGATGTTCGGATAAAGCATCTCGGGAATATAAGATCCACCAAATTGGCCAAAAAATCCTGCTGAATCTACGGAATAACTCATCTTCTAATGTCTCCAATAAACTGTTGTACCTTGTTGGAATCTTTGGATCCCGGAGAGATTTCAAATCGGCTATTAATGTCTACGCCTAGTAAGTTTTTTACACGACCTACTAACATTCGTAATGGTGCAGCATCACCTGGTCCTATTCCACCAGCGAGTAAAAATGGTTGTTTAATATCGAGGTCGGGTAAAACTCTCCAATCAAAACTTATTCCGGCTCCTCCACCCATCTGGCTAGCAGTATCTAAAAGAAAGAGATCTACTTCACTGCCATAGGAATCAGGGCTTATCTGAAACGAAGATCTATTGATTGGAAGTGTTTTAATAACAGTTATACCTGGAACTTCTTTTTTCAGTAGCTTTATATATTCGCTCGATTCTTGCCCGTGTAACTGTACAAAATGTAGCTTATAAAGATTTATTGTTGAAACCACCTCAGATATTGTGTGGTCCATGAAAACGCCTACAGTTTTAGTCTTAGTTCCAGCAGAGATAATCTGACTAGGTTCAAGTTCTCCAACTACATAGCGCGGGGATTTAGAAACGAAGATGAATCCTATAAAATCTGGATTGAATGAAAGAATCTTAGAAAGACTTTCACTGTCTTTTATCCCACAAACTTTAACTTGAAGATGGTTCATGATGTTGCTTCCTTGATGAATGAAGCACATGTAACACCAGGATCGTCTGTCACAATAAAACTCTCTCCTATCAGAAAACCGCTATATCCTGAATGCATAAGAGATTTGATATCATTACTTGAGTTGATCCCCGATTCTGAAATCTTAATAAGGTCCTTTGGAAGTAAAGAAGCTATTTCAAACGAATGGTCTAAACTTACTTTGAAAGTATGGAGATCTCTGTTGTTAACTCCAAGGATATCAACATGTTCTAATGGAGAACTTAAAGCTTCTTCTTTGTTATGTACTTCAAGTAAAACCTCCATTCCTAGCTCTTGTGCTATCTTAGATAGGCTAAGAATCTCTTCTGGTGATAACGCCGCTGCTATTAAAAGAATAACGTCAGCTCCATGAGCCTTTGATTCGTGAAGCTGAATCGGATCGATAATAAACTCCTTTCGTAAGATCGGAAGGTCTACGACAGCTCTTACTTCAAGAAGGTCTTCTAACGATCCACCAAAGTACTGATTATCTGTTAGTACAGAAATACCAGCAGCTCCTGCGTTCCGATAAGCTATGGCAATGTCTCTAGGTTTAAGATCCTTCTTAAGAATTCCTTTTGAGGGAGATTGTCGTTTTATCTCTGCAATAATTCCACAAGTTTTATCTTTAATACTGGCTTTTAAGGAGCGAGTTTTGAGTTTAAATAGCGGGAATTTTGAGAAGCTTTCTAATGAGTTTTGAGCTCTTAAGTTTTCTATCTCTAATCGTTTCGTGGCAATAATTTTATCTAAAATCATAGTTTAAAGTCCTGCATCTTTCTAAGAAGTTTTCCAGGCTCGCCACTTAAAATACATTCTTTAGCTAACTTAAATCCTGATTTAAGATCTAGTTTTTCCTGCGCAAGAAGCAAAGCGATAGCAGCATTTGAGCTTACAACATCTGTTTGCTCTGTGCTTCCATGACCGTCAAGAATTGCCTGAACGATACTTACATTTTCTTCTAATGAAGTACCACCTTGTATAGCTTGAGGAGAAACAGACTTAGCTCCAAATGATTCAGAGTTAAGATGTTGCTCTCTTCCTCTATATATAATTCTAGCTGCTCCAGTTAGAGATATTTCATCGTAACCATCCAGTGAGTGAACTATAGCAAACTCACTACTCTCTTTTAGAAGAACATCACGGTAGAGTGATTGAATCGCTGGAGAATATACACCAACAACCCTTAACTCTGGATTTATAGGATTTGCTATCGGCCCAAGAAGATTAAAGATGGTAGGAAAGCCAAGCTCTTTTCTGATAGGAGCAATGTTTTTTAGGCTAGTATGCCAATCCGGTGCATGAAGAAATGCAAGATTAAATCTCTCAAGAGATAGCTTCGCTTGTTCAGGATCTTTAGCAAAGTTGACCTTTAATCCTTCAATAAGATTTGAGGATCCACACTTTGAGGTAAAGGAATAGTTGCCATGCTTTGCAACTGTTACTCCAAGAGCTGCACAGACAAATGCTGTTGTAGTTGAGATATTAAATGTAGATTTTCCATCTCCTCCTGTTCCGCATAGATCAAGTACAGGAGTTTTTAGCACTGGTATCTTCGGTGTTCTAGCAAGAAGTGCACACTTGAATCCTCGAATTTCATCAGCATTCGGAAGCCGTGTTCTTAGTACAGTTAATATTGCAGCTAGTTGAGAATTCGGCAGTAAGCCATCGATTATCTTATCTGCTAGTTCATATGCTTCATCTTCTGTGAATGGTCGCCCCTTAAGAATCGACTCGAAATGCTCTCTTGAGATACTCTCCATGATAAATTCCTAGAAAAATGAAAGAAAATTTTTAATCATTTTTTGACCGTGTTCAGTCATGACTGATTCTGGATGAAATTGAACTCCATATACTTTATGTTGCGTGTGTCTCATACTCATAATCTCACCACAATCATCCTCTCCTGTAACGATTAGAGAGTCTGGTAGTGTAGTTCGATCTACAACCCAAGAGTGATATCTTCCAACAGTGATGCCACTTGGTATTCCTTCAAAAAATTTATCCTGAGTATCTTTTAATAAGAATGGAGTTCCTTTGCCATGTACGGGTGCAGAAAGGTTCTTTAGCTTAGCTCCATAACACTCTCCTATGGCTTGGTGTCCTAAACATACTCCAAGTATTGAATGAGTCGAGCATAAGCTTTTTAAAAGACTTGGCATAATACCAGCTTCTTCAGGAATTCCCGGTCCTGGTGAAAGAATTATCTTCTTAAATTTAGCAGCATCTTCTACGGAGAGCTTATCATTACGAATTACCGAAATATCTTTCTCTCCTAGCTCCTGAAGAACATGAACTAAATTATATGTGAAGGAGTCATAGTTATCTATTACGAGAATTTTATTCATTTCAAATCTCCTCTGCCAATTTACATGCTTTTACAACAGCAGCTAATTTACTTTTTACTTCTTCGAGCTCTTTCTGTGGCTCGGAATCTGCAACTATTCCAGCACCTGCTTGCATATAAATAGTGTTATTCTTCGAAAGGATAGTTCTAATCATAATTGCGTGATTACTTTCTCCTGAGAAAGAGATACATCCGATAGCACCAGCATAGAAGTTTCGATTTTCAACCTCAACTTGATCTATGATCTCCATTGCTTTGTATTTAGGAGCACCACTTAGCGTTCCAGCAGGGAAAGTAGTTGTTAGAACTGCAAGGGGATCTACGCCTTCTTTTAGTATTCCACTTACATGTGAAACTAGATGCATTACATGTGAGTACAATTGAAGCTCTTTATAGCGGTCAACTTGTACTGGATAACAATGAATACTTAGGTCATTTCGCGCTAGATCAACTAACATTACATGCTCAGCGGTTTCTTTCGGATCTGTAGATAATCTCTTCATGGAGAGAGAATCCTCCTCATCATTACCTGTTCGTTTATAGGTGCCAGCTATAGGGGAGATAGTTGCTTTTTTATCTCGAACAACTAACTGAGCTTCAGGCGAGGATCCCATTAATCGATAGCTATTAAAGTCACAGTAAAATAGATATGGGGAGGGATTTATGCGACGTAGCTGTCGATAAACCTGAAAATCATCGCCACTATACTTAGTTTTAAATTTTCGAGATGGTACGATCTGAAAAACATCACCTCTCGATATGTGCTTTTTACATCTTAAGATTGAATCAATGTAATCTTGGTCAGTCATTAGTGAAGTTGTTTCACTATCTAGTTTAAAAGAGCCAAGTTTAATTCCAGAATTAGTTGCTAGGTCTAGAGGATTTAAGCAGAGCTCTTTAGTTAAATGTGGATGTGAATTTTCTACGATATGTAAAACTTGAGAATAGTGATCTATTACAAACAGGTACCTATATAGTGTGTAGTATAAGAGCGGTATCTTCTCAGATTTATCCCCTTTCTCTTTAAATGTAATTGATTCACATAGTGGAATAGAATCATAGGATAGATATCCAAATATTCCATTAATTACCCCTTTGGGAAGAGAACTTTTAGCTACTACTTCAAAAGAGGAGAGAAACTGGCGAATTACTCCAGAGATCTTATCTGACTTATCTGAATCTAGGTCAGATATATTGGAAGTAACTTTGCTACCATCTGGAAAAAGTTGAGAGATCTCCCCTTTATCAATCTTTACTGATGCAATCGGATCAGCTGCTATATAGGAGAAGCTATTTTCTGAGGTGTGATAATCTGAGCTCTCAAAGAGTAAACATCTCTCAAATTTACCCCGTAAATTAAGAAACAAACCTACAGGAGTAACTAAATCGGATGTCATACTTGTGACTGTTGTTGTGATTGTAAAGCGTTTCATATCTTGGTCTTGAATAAGTTATTTCTGATAAATACTTAGGATTAAAAACAAAAACTAAAAGCTAGGAATAATTATCTATTATTCTAAAATACTAATGTCTTTATTGAGTTTGCGGACTAGTTAATAAGTCCGACGAAATGTGATTAGGCCCAAGGCCAGAGCTGCCAGCGAGATGTTTTAGAATTTGAGTGGCTTAAAATCATGTCATTTATGCTACGAGAGAGTTCGTCGATAGTCAAGATAATTACCGTTAAGCACTGACAGTATCAGTACTAGTTGAGGATAGGTTGTAGTCTTTTATCTTATTTAGAAGGGTTTTGTAACTAATTCCTAATATCTTTGCGGCTTGAGATTTATTTCCCTGTGTGGCGCGAAGTGCTTTTTCGATCGCACTTACTTCGGCTTTTTTCACGGCATTATCTGCGATCTGTGTAAGGCTCAATGTTGCTTCATCAAGCAGTGAGAGGTCTAACTTAATATCAAGGTCTTCCGCCTTTATTACATTATCGGCTGTTAACACGGCTCGTTCTACAACGTTCTCAAGCTCTCTAGCATTTCCTGGCCATTTATAGTGTTGGAGTATCTCTAGTGCTGTTTCATCAATTTTAAGTGATTCGCGACCGATCTTTGCACAGAAGAGAGAGATATAGTGCTTCGCAAGTAGTGAGATATCTTTAGGTCTTTCGCGTAGCGGAGGAATCTCCAATGGAATAACAGCTATTCTGTAATAGAAATCTTCGCGTATTTTATTATCAGCTAAGTGTTTGGTTATATCTGCATTAGTTGCACTAATTATACGTGGTGCTGCTTTTATAGTTCTAGAGCCACCAACACGTCTTATTTCTCCTTCTTGTAATGCACGTAGAAGTTTGACCTGCATCTGCGGCGGCATATCCCCTACCTCATCAAGAAATAATGTTCCTTCAGCGGCAATTTCAAAAAGCCCAATACGTTGTTGAGTCGCTCCCGTAAAGGAACCTGTCTCATGGCCAAAAAGTTCACTTTCAAGGATATCCCCAGGGATTGCTGCGCAATTAATGGCAACAAAGGGCTTATCCATTCTAGTGCTGGTGCTATGAATATGGCGCGCCAGCAGCTCTTTCCCAGTTCCACTTTCTCCTAATATTAAAACTGGAGAGTTCACTCGAGCTACTTTATTTGCAAGGCGAAGTAGCTCCTGCATACTTGAATCTTCAGTAAGGAGGCTCCGATTTCTTGTGGAAGCGAAGGACTCTGGTCTTGATAGAATTCTCTTGTGAGTGATTAACTCTCTTAAAATAACTGTGATGGCTGAAGGTTCGAATGGTTTCTGAATAAAATCATTAGCTCCCAGCTTCATAGCTTCGACAGCCATATCAATTGATCCGAATGCTGTCATAATGACAAATGGCACCTGGTTATCGTTCGCTCTGATATGACGTAAAAGATCGATACCTGTCATCTTGGGAAGTTTGAAGTCAGAGAGAATGCAGGCGTAATTGTTTACCTGAATTTTAGGTAGAGCATCTTCCGCTGAGCTACAGGAGTCTGTCACGTATCCCGCACTATCGAGAATGGTGCATAGCACCTCACGCAGGGAGTCTACGTCCTCGACTATTAGTATCCGATTGGCCATTACCTGCTCTATCGCAAGATATGGGCCACTTTAACTAAACTATTTTTACAAGCTAACTTATAGAAATTACTTGTATATTTATGGCGTTATCACTCTTAAGATATACTCTGATATGCAGATTTTTCCTGTTAAAGGGTAAGTTTTCACAAGACAAGCATATTAAGCCAGCTAGTAAGTTAGTAGGACTCTCTCTAAACTTTAAGCTGAAAGTGCAACTAAGGCTGCACCATTATTACCCAATATTCTTGTAGTTTGCCTATCATCAACGCTGCCTGGAGAATACCTTGGAAACATAGGAGCTATTTCTCCAATTCCTGTATCAACCTTTTCAGGGCCAGAAGAGAATCGACGTCCACCAATAAATGGAGATGAGTCAACTAATCCAGCAGCATGGGTTGTTTCTGGATGCGCTAGAAAGCTGGTACGTGAAGGGCCAGTCATTGATGCAAAGTCATCAGCTGGTGCTTGTCTTAGATCTTTACCTAAATCTTGATTAGTTACAGCAGGTTGTGGAGATTTATCATTCTTTAGCATGGCATTTATGTCCCTATAATAGCCCTCTTACTTATTTAGTCGCCAAAACGAACCAAAATGCTTCGGGTTTATTGCGATTATTTCAAAATTTGTTGCACAAGTCTGTTTTGCCTGAAGGAACAGTCGTTTTGTTAAGTGGATTAACTTAAAGAAATAGGGCAGGCGCTTTTCTAAAGGTATTAGTGTCTCAGAGCTGTGGGATCGGTATGTTTAATATCTCACCTAGTTTTGTGTAGCTTATGCCACCTAATCTCCCCACTAAGTCTAGGGCTTTAGGATTTATCTTATCTGCTAACATCGCTTCCTCAATGATGTGAGCCATCAACACTTCGCCAAAGACAACTACAGTTGCTCCTACTGTGTTTCTATCGCCAATTTCTATAAGTTTTGTAACTTTACATTCTAATTGTAACGGCGACTCAGAAATTCTTCGTGGTTTCACAATGGTAGAGGGATTCGGAGTGAGTCCAACTGCTACCATTTCATCCGTACCATATGGATACTTAGCTGCGCATTCTACTACTTTATTGATAATAGCAGCGGAGGCGAAGTTCACTACAAACTCTCCAACCTGTTCAATATTATTCAGAGTATCTTTCTTGTTTCCATTTTCATCCCAACCTATGGAAAACATAACTGTTGGAGGATTGCTAGCTACGGCATTAAAGAAGCTGAATGGCGCAAGATTTCCCTGTCCTTGATTATTAATTGTGCTTACTACTGCAATGGGTCGTGGCGTAACAAAATTTACAAGAAATCGATATTTTGTAGCTTGTGAAAGCTCTGAAAATAAAAAACTTTTCACCAGTTACCTCAATTAATCTTCTTTAAGATAGACAATATAAAATAAAGATAGCAATCAAACTCTACCTACTCTTTGCTAATGGAACGGTATCATTTTTACTATCAGGAGGAGTAGCTAGAATATTATTCTCTTTGATGTAATTAAATAAGACTTCTGCTGCTATTTGATGTCCATTTTTATTCCAATGGAAATCATAAGGATTAAAATCAATTTTTTCTCCTATTTTTGCAAATTCCTTCTCTCTCATTTCAAAAACGCGAGTTGGATCTATACATTCGATTTGGTGCTCCTGACAAATGCGCATTATAATTGAAGGAAGAGTTGGTTCTTTCTTTTCCGGAATAATAAATACTATTAGACGACTAGAGATGGACTTAGCTTCTTTCTTGAGTTCTTTCAAAAGTGCTGCGGTAACTACTAAAGCCTCTGTTTTCTCTTGCTCTGTAGCACCAGACCATTCTGATAGCCTCTTATAATCAGGAAGAGATAGAGGTTTTTCTTTAATCCTTACTGCTTTATCACTCTGAGGGGTTATAAAGTGATATTTAACTAGTAATGTTTTAAATCTAGAAATTAAAATAGATCTTTCAAATAGTGAAATAGATTTAGTAGATGACTTTTGTTCTAGTTTCGGAACCGGAGTATTTGTTAGTACTAACGACTCGCCTTTGATCTCATATTTTGGTTTAAATCCTCTCCAATAATGAGTCTCGTTATTAAAGAGAATGTCATTATTTGTAAACATTAGCAGAGTAATATCAGGATTATATTGCTTTCCTTCAGTTTGAAACCAAAGCAACTCCTGATCTGTGCTATATCCTCCTGTCCCAGCATTAATTACCTCAACTGGTTGTGAGCTCGAGATTTCATTTAGCTTGTCTTTTAGTACCTGTGAAAACACCTCTGAAAAATCAACTGTATAACCTTCAGTAAATGAATCTCCTAAAGCAACCAATCTAATCTCATTATTATTTTTTTGATACGTATACTCAGGTCCTCTGAGGCCTTTACTATTGATACTTTCATAAATTCTGTAGACATCTTGAGGTCCGACATGAAGGCCTTTAAAATTTGGAATTTTTTGCCATCCTAATAAAGGATGATATTCACAGAAAATTTGATGTGGCCCATCTTGATATTCATCGAATATTTGTAAGAAAAGTTCGGTTGTTAGAACTGATAATAATAGAGACGAAGCAAAAATAAAGATTCGTGAAGAGAGTAATCTGAGTGCGATAGTACCTATATAATAATTGACTCGTAATCTCATGACTAATTATCATTTAAAATCAGAGATAAACTATCCTTAATTAACTCAAGTCTTATCAATGGTGTTAATCCGCCAGCTCTATTTAATACAATCTTAGCTAACTTTGTAACTTGATGTTTGGGATCATTTTGCCTTCTCGGATCCATAATAGAACTCCTATCATTCTCAAGTTTTTTTAGTAGAGACAAAAGCGTATTGAATAGAGTTTGGTCTCCATTCTGAGCAATTAATTGATTAGCAAATATCCATCGTCTATTAGCAGACCTGTATTGCCCTGGGGCTATAACATAGTTCTTATTGTTGAATTCTTTCAATCTAAGCGGGAGAGAATAATCTAGAGCAAGAGCTATTCCTGATATATCTAAAAGGCTAGCTAATACGAGCTCTGGGCACCAAGAGAATCTCTCATTTAAGTAGCGTCGAGGATCTTTAGAAAAATCATCATACCAGTTGTTATCGAAATAATTACCAATTGATAGTTTTGTTGAGATCGATTTTGAATCACCGAAACAAAAGCGGTCGTTAATTCCAGACCAATGGTCATAGTCTGATATGTATAGTGTATTGCTCTCTATAGTTAGAGGTAGCTTTGTTGGTAATGCCCAGAATAAATCTGGTCGTGTCCAGATAACGATATCGTAGGGTCCTTTCCTTTTTTCAATTTCATCCTTCATCTTTCTTACTTCATTCTGAGAGTGCCACTGTAATAGGTTATTATTAAGGTTGTTGTAGTAATGCTCCATTTTGAACGTCCTACTGAGGGCTTCTTTACTGAAGATAGGATCGCGTTCAAATTGCCAAGAGAGATCCTGGCAATACGGTCTTAAATCTTCAATTAGATGAGCATTTGCAGAGGGAGGCGAGTGGCCAATAATATCGAAAGTTCCTTCGTTGACCTTTATTAGGTTAGATATGATGGAATCAAAACAGATATTAGAGTATCGGTGTAATACTGAAGAAAAGCAGATGAGAATGCGACGATTCGAAATAAAATCTCCTTTCATTGGATTATGGCATTAAGGTAGTATTTTTTCCGAGTTATTATTAAAGACATTTCTAGAAAGATTAAGATAAGACCTGTTCTTTTTTTGTAGTGCTAATAGAGGTCGTTTCTCCTTAACTACTCTAAATCTAGGTTCGGGTTGAATGAGAGTCGATGTACTATTTTCTAGATATTTATGAGAAAATCCTGCTAATGTTAAACGTTTGCGCAGATCGTGATGTTCATATCCTTCAAGATTTTTAGACATATTAAATCCTCCAATTAGTCTTATTGCGAAGTTGCCAATAAAAAATGGAGCTTCATTACTGTCTTTAGGATTTAGTAGTCTTCCTACTGATTCGCCGAACCAATAGTTTTCTAGAAGATTAAAATTATCCAAAACTACCAAGTCGTTTAATTTAAAACACTTAGCAGTTATTACCTGAAGAGGATCTAAACGAATTTCTTGTATCGCTGCGTCTACAAAATTAGACCTAAAAACAGAGTTAGAATCTGCAATTATTGTATAATCATCTCTTCGTTTTTTTAATATCTCATTCAGGAGAGCTGATTTGTTTATACTTTGCTCATAATTAGTATCTCGACTAATTATTTGAGTTTTAAAGTTCGAGGATAGTTCTTTAATATCTTCCTGATGACTTAAGGTAATACCATCTCTAAGGTCTAGTATAGTGATATTAATAAATTCTTGATTGTAAGATTGAGAGCGAATAGACCTTAGGCAGTTTATTATTCGATAATCGATTGAGTTATTAAGCTCAATAATAAAATTAACCTTTAAATTATCTTTATTTACAAAAGACTCTAGTTCTCTATTAGACTGTAATAATAATCGAGAATTCCATGTGCTGTTTATTCCTAGAGATCTAATCTCTCTCGTTAGATCCTTTTTGACAGAGATTTGATCTGAAATTAGCTGTTTTAAGCTAAACTCCTGATGCGATAATCGAAGAAAGATTAGAGCTAAGATAATAGTATTTAGATATTCCCCATTAATCTCTAAGAAATCAAAACTTGATTTCACAATATAAAAGAAAGCAATTAATGAACCTAAAACTAAAACATCGATAAATCTATTATTAAACCAGGTAATTTTATCACTGTTTCCATGCTTGCCTAGAAGTGCATGCGCAATTCCTTGATAAACTCGTTTAAGAATACTCATAATTGATTTTCTCCATAGCGTCCCCGATTTAATTCAAGGTTTGCTAAATTATTCAGCTAGTACCTTATAAAGTTTTCTTATTTGATTAACCGAATCAAATTCCTGTTCAACTTTTCTGCGGGCATTATCGACAACTGTTTTTCTTAAAGAAATATCTTTAACCATCTTCTTGATTGCTCCTCCTAGTGCGACAGTATCTCTTTCTGGAACTAGTAATCCAGAAACTCCATCTTCTATAGCTTCAGGAATACCGCTATGCCATGTGCTAATAACTGGGACTCCAATGGCCATAGCTTCTAAAATAGAAATCGGTAACCCTTCTCTGTCTCCGTTTGATGCCGTTATGCTCGGAAGGAGAAAGATATCAGCTTCAGAAAACTGTTCGATAATTTGTGATCGTACAATATCTCCAAGAAACTCAACGTTCTGTGATAATCCTAGTTGATTAATTAACTTCTCTAGCTCACTCCTTAAAGGACCATCTTCTGCTAAAATCCACTTAAAATCGCCTAATTCTTCCTTACATTTGGCAAGAGCATATGCAGCGAATACGTGGCCTTTTTTCTCTACTAAGCGTGCGACTGTCAGAATTCTAGTCTGAGCTTTAATACAAATTTTATCTCTACTTTTTTGGTTAAATGCGAGTAAGTTTATGCCAAGATAATTTACATGTATCTTATGATATGGACATCCAAGTGCCGCAAGAACATCACGCTGAAATTTTGCAATTACTATGAACTTATCTACCTTACGAAACATAGCTTGATAATCTTCAAGCGGACGTTCCCTCAGTTGTTGAGAGATGTCATAGCCATAAAAAGCTACAACTAAATTACATTTTATAAGTCTGATCTCAGAAAATAAAGTTGCAAATAATCCATTCTCTCCAAAATGACAGAAGAGACAATGTAAGTTGGGTTTATAGAGGAATGGTATAATGCGATGTATCGAGCGATGAAATTTAAAGCTTGGTCGTCGTTTTGCTTTGCAGAATGAATATAGCCGCGTAGTTATAATAGGAAAAAATAAAATTAATATTGGAAATAGTAGATAAGCAAGCAATTTTTGTTGATGATCAGGAATCTTTGCTCTGTCAAAAGTATAACTCGATTCTTTAACTAGATT
>CAZTER010000004.1:0-18929 GCA_964612045.1 uncultured Bdellovibrionales bacterium | reverse complement strand
CTCACTAAAGAAGCAGCAGCACTTTGCTGGCATCACACTACCAACAGATACTTTTGGACCTTTCCCCCTTTCCGTAGGAAATGTTAGCGCTACACCAGATTCAGATGGACTATTTAGATCTACCTCCGTTTCTGCAAAATACAATGACAGAATAGTGCCATCTCTTCCGTTTGCTATCGCTGCACTAACAGGAGATCTCAGTAATTTTTCACAAAAAATCCCATGGAATTCTCATCAAGAGGAGGAGTTTGAGATCCGTTTCTATGGTCCTCCAAGAACAATTCCAACTTTTGGTTTCGCATCAATTGCTATCAGCGCCACTCAGTTAGCTAATGGAGAGGTTCCTGTTATCAATCAGAATAACTTTACTGATAAATATGTCTTTATCGGAATGGACGCTCCGGGACTACTAGATTTACGTCCGACTCCCCTAGGATCTCTGTATCCAGGAACTGAGTTCCAAGCAACGGTCTTAAGTAATATACTTCAAAATTCTTTTCTCAAAAGAGTCTCTGATCCTTTTCAACTTATCTTCACAGTGCTTTCAGCTCTATTAATGGGGATCATCCTATTATCCAATGATAGTTGGTTAAAACAACTCTTGTTGGCTATTGGATCTCTTATAGCAGTGCTTGCCATTGCAACTATCTTGTCTTTACTTGGATTTTGGCTCTCTATTGCATTGCCAATCCTTTTAATGATCCTCACAACATTAATTGTACTAGCATTTCAATACACAAAAGAGGGAAAGCAACACAGGTTTATCCGTGATGCATTTAAACTATACGTCAGTCCTGAGTTAATCGATCGAATGGTTGAGGATCCAACTACATTAAAAATTGGAGGAGATCGAAGAGAACTTACTATGTTTTTCAGCGACATAGAGGGATTTACATCTATCTCTGAGAGACTGGATCCTCAAATTTTGTCCAAACTATTAAATCGCTTTCTCTCAGAGATGTCTAACATCATCCTCCAACATGGAGGAACAGTAGATAAATATGTTGGGGATGCAATTGTTGCTTTCTGGAATGCCCCACTCCCTGTAAAAAATCACGCAGATTTAGCTGTACAAGCTGCAATTAAATGTCAGTCAAAATTAAAACAGATCACAGATGAGCTAAAGAAGGAGTTTAATACCGAAATTAAAATGAGAATTGGAATCCACACGGGAAGTGTCAGTGTTGGAAATTTCGGATCTAAAGATCGCTTCAATTATACAATTCTTGGAGACAGCGCAAATTTAGCCTCCCGACTAGAAGGAGCAAATAAATATTTCGGCACATACATCTTACTTTCAGGAGACACTGTAAAACAGTTAAGCTCTAATATTAAGATTAGAAAACTAGCAAATATTCAAGTAGTAGGTCGCACTTCTGGGATCGATGTATATCAGCCTCTCGAAGAAAGAGAGAATTCAGAAGTGATTAAAAATCTGGAAAAATTTAACAAAGCAATTAATCTCTACGAGAGTGGAGAAATTAAAACAGCTCAAGAATTATTTAAAACCATTAAATCGGATGTGGTTTCTGAGAGATATATTGAGCGGATAAACAAGTTAATTTTGGTAAGCAATTCTGAAAAATGGAACCCTACTTGGTCCTTAACTGAAAAATAGCCCTACCTCTGCTGTTTTTACAAAGTTGTTACAAACTTATTACTGCAAAGTGACAACTGAGAATGAAAAATGAGTCAGAACAAGATACAAGCTTAACCAAGGCCTTGGGTGGCCCTTCAAGCTTTTAGGTTTTTTAAGGGTAGTATCATGAAAGATAAGAAGGTTTCTGATCAGGTATTGGTTCGACGCTTTTGTAAGGGGTCACTCGAGGCCTTTGAAGAGATTGTAAGTCGTTACGAAACAAAGGTCTTTAATCTTGCTATGCGCTTCTGTCGCAACCAAGAGGATGCTGAAGAAGTAATCCAAGACGTCTTCACAACTCTCTATCAGAAGCTACCAGGTTTTGAAGGAAAGTCTGCCTTCTCAAGTTGGCTTTATCGTATTGTTGTTAATGCTTCCTTCATGAAACTTCGTAAAAGAAGACAGGTACAGAATACTGTCTCTCTAGAAGACTTAGCTCCGATGTTAAAACAGCAGGCCATGGAGAAGGAATCACTATCTCTTGCTAGATCAGACACCATTACCTTAGGAAATGAGGTTAAGATCAAACTTCAAGATGCGATTAATAAACTCCCAGAAGAGTATAGAGCAGTATTTGTTCTTCGCGATGTTGACGGTTTAACTAATGAAGAGGTCGGTGAAGTTCTTGGATTATCTGTACCTGCTGTAAAATCTCGTCTACACCGTTCAAGAAGCATGCTTCGTCGTAAACTACATAGATTCTATGAAGAATATGTTGGAAAACGTGTCAGCGTTAAGATGGAGATGGAACAGCTAAATGAAATTGAGGCAGCATAACTAAACTAGCTTGGTCTTAATCAGAGCATTTTCCCCTGCTAAAGGGAGAGAATTCTACTAGAGCAAAGATCTAGGTAAGAGACTCTACTCAGGAAAGAGAGTTCCGATTCGACCACCATTAGTTAGAAGATGCCTTCCCCAGTGGCTCCTTGAGTATGCTACTGAAAGCATAATGTCATCTTCTTTCTTTGAAGAGTGATCAATTTCAATCTGAACATGTCGAGATTTAAAGAGCTCCCATGCTATCGCAAAACTTAGCTCATCTATCTCAGAGCCAAATACACCTATTATTGGATACTGGAATCCATTTTTCACAGAATCTGACATTACAGTTTCACAATAGATCTCAAGATTAAATGACTTAGCAAGAGATACAGCTATTTGAATATCTTGTTTCTGTAGATCGATATATTTATCAGTTCTAATATTCGACAATAAATTTGGATTATTAAAAAGGATAAAATAATCAGCTCCATCAGAGATCTCTCTAGAATAGGCTTGTAATATCGACTTGAGATCTTCAGGGGAAAGACAGATTAGAACCTCTCCTAATGTTCCAACAAGAAGTGGTTCCCCGCGCTTAGAAACGCGATCAAAAACATCTCTAGCTTTTGAACCAACGACTTCCAGACCCTCCCAGCCAAATGCTGCTATATCGCTATCTGTAGGTTGTGTAATCAACAGGCAGTACTTTCTAGAATTCCCACTACAAGGCACTAAGACAAGCTCATCATTCAAATTTGGAACGAAGGAATCTCCTAACATCGTAGAGCTCAATAGACGAGCCTCCTCTACGAGAGCATAGATCAAAGACTCTACAGTTGGATTACTCTCATGAGACTCCTTAGCTTTATGAACCAGACTTAATCTGTCGTTAACCAAGGACTGAGGTTTCGGCTGAGAAGAAAACATGACCGATTATTGATTACAATCAATCGCTAATCAAACAGCCAATTCACGCTCTATAGCTACTAACGCTAACTTAGCTTGCGCAAGACGTTCTCGCTCTTTTTCTACAATATCCGGCTTCGCCATTTGGGCAAAAGAACCAGATAATTTTGCCTCAAGAGTAGCAATAGTTTGTTTATGACCAGCAGCATCGCTCTCAAGCCTCTCTCGGTAACGAGATTTCTCTTCAACTTCACAGATAACGACATCTCCACCAATTGGCTTAGTTAGTGCTTTGTCCTCAGGGATAGAAGACCTATCAACAATCTCGACACGAGCTAATTCCTTAAAAAGAAGTAATAACTCACCTTCTAGTGGAACTGAGGTTGAAACATTTATTCTCTGATGAGGAATCTGAAGTGTTGCTTTAACGGAACGGACGGCAGAAACAAGAGTTATCAAGAGATCGATACGAGAGTTATCAATACCCTTTAAATCTCCGAACTGCTCTACTTTAACTACATTCTCCCATTCAAAACCGGCTAATAGAGGCTCATTTTTTATGAGTGGTAATTTTTGATAAATCTCTTCGGTTACATAAGGAATAAAAGGATGAAGCAACATTAGAATAGTTCTAAGAACCTCTCTATTTACTGCTACTAGCTCCTCAGCATATTCAGCCCCACCCTTATCAACGAGAACTTTCATCATTTCAAGATACCAATCACAGTAGGTATTCCATACGAAGATGTAGATCTCATCAACACTTATAGAGAGATCATAAGAGAGCATCTTAGAACGAACATGCGACTTAAGTCCCTGCAATAAACTTATGATCCATCTTGAAGTATCTAACTTTAAAGTTGGAATAGAGTTGGAGTAGCTCTTCTCTCCAAACTTTAACTCGACAAGCTTTGCAGCGTTCCAGATCTTATTAATAAACTTACTATAACCCTCTACTTTACGAGGAGAAAAACTAATGTCGTTACCTGGAGTTGCTCCCATTACAAGAGCCAATCGAAGAGAGTCAGCTCCATACTTACTGATCATCTCTCCAGGCTCAATTCCGTTGCCCTTAGATTTGGACATTTTTTGTCCATGCTCATCCCTGATTAATCCTGTGAAAAATATATTTTTCCACGGAATTGTATCTAGACGATAGGCGGTCAATAACAACATTCGACATGCCCAGAAGAATAGAATATCTCGTCCCATTACCATGGTATGATTAGGGATAAAGCGAGAATCTGATGGATTATTTAGATCTGCATATCCATGAGCAGCCATGGTTGAATATGCCCACTGGCCTGAAGAGAACCAGGTATCAAAAACATCGCTTTCTTGAATCCAACCTTCCCCAGTTGGAGACTGTCTACCTACATGAATCTCCTCTTTTCCATCAACTGTTCGATACCAAACTGGCAATTGATGTCCCCACCATAGCTGCCGAGATATATTCCAATCACGAAGATTCTCTAACCACTGCTCGAACATAACAGTGAATCTTTCAGGATGAATTGCAACTTTACCCTCTTTAATAAACTTGAGAGCTTTCTGCTTTAAACTCATTCCTGGCTTATCTACATTTACCCACCACTGCAAAGATGGTAGTGGTTCAATTATATCTTTGCCTCTCTCTCCAATCGGAACTTTGTGTTTGTGTGGGACTACTTCTAACAATAATCCTTCAGACTCTAACGAGGAAAGAACAGCATCTCTACACTCAGAGATCTTCAATCCGGCGAAACGCTCACCGGCTTCCCTAGTCATTAATCCATCTTTTCCAATAACCTGAATAAGATCGAGCTTGTGATCATTCCCGATATCATTATCAAGAAAATCATGTGCTGGAGTAATCTTAACAACACCAGTTCCAAAACTTGGATCAATTCTCAAATCAGCAATTATTGGAATCTCTCTTCCTATAAGTGGAACTATTACTTTCTTGCCGATAAACGGCGAATAACGTGTATCTTCAGGATGAACTGCCAAAGCAGTATCTCCCAACATTGTTTCTGGTCTCGTAGTAGCAATTACAATTCCTGGAGAGCCAAGTTTGATCTTGTTTCCACTTGGAAGAGAGATCTCCTCTCCTGAAATGGAGTTATCTTGCGAAGCCATTGGATAAACAACATACCAGAGATTTCCATCCTGCTCTTTATATTCAACCTCAACATCAGAGATCGATGTTTGAGAAAACACAGACCAATTTACAATCCTATTTCCTCGATAAACCAAACCATCTCGCCACATCTGTTCAAATGTTTCAAATATGATCTCATTTAATCTTGGATCTAATGTAAATAGCTCCTTTGACCAATCCGCAGAGATACCAAGAGTTTTCTCTTGGCTGCGCATATACTTTGCTCGATCAACACAAAAAGAGTAACACTGCTCATAAAGAGAGGTAGTTGGAAGGTTTCGATAATCTACCTTATCAGCCTTTAGCTTTTTCTCGAACACAACCTGTGTCTGAATACCTGCATGATCCTTTCCAGGCAATAAAAGTGTTGGCTCTCCTAGGTGACGATGAAATCTCCCTAGTATATCCATAATGGTGTAGCCAAAAGCGTGCCCGAGGTGAAGCTCACCATTTGCATTTGGTGGTGGCATAGCAATGCTAAAAACTGGCTTATCAGAGACTAGGTTAGGAGCAAAGCATCCTGACTTCTCCCATAGATCATAGATAGCACTCTCTCGACTTTCAAATTCAAATCTTTTTTCTAGCATAAACACCTGATTTTTAGCTGGCGTTGGATTCTTACAATGGCGAGAGTTATTGTCAAATATCAACTATTACAGAGGCGCTTTTTAGCTCTTCTTGGGAAGCTCAAGTAGATCCGTACTAGGATGGTAAGACTCTATTTTACCTGGATCGAGCCTTTTTAGCTGATCAAGCAACTCTCTCATGCGTTTAATATCAGATTGAATCGCTGCTAGCGCTCGCTTAAAACGCTCATCTTCCTTAGGCATATCATCAATTAGATGAAGATTAAGGAGTATAGCAGCTAATGGTTGACCTAAGTTGTGTGCTGTAGTGGCAACCGTCTGTTCTATAGCGAGCTTTCTTTCCTGCTCTAACAACCGAGATTGCATCTCTGCTAAAGCTTTATTTTTTTCGACTAGTACGAGATTTAGTCTTCTTATTCGATCAAGTGCACGTACCCTAGCAATCAACTCCTTATGATTAAAGGGCTTCGTAACATAATCATCCGCGCCCTCCGAAAACGAATCAATTTTATCCTGAAGGTCATCTCGTGCCGTAAGCATCATTATAACTACAGCTTCCCCTCCAGGCTGAGCTCTGATAGCTTTGCAGACCTCACGGCCATTACACCCAGGCATTGTAAGATCAAGAACTGCTATATCAGGCAGCTCTTGAAGAACAGCATCACGAGCTCGAGCTCCATCTTCGACAGGACGCACTTTATATCCTGACATCTCAAGTAGGCTTCCTACAATCTCTCGAATATCAGGATCATCATCTGCTAGCAGTACAGTTAAGGTCGATGATTGTAACTTCTCGTTTATAACGGACATAAGATTTAATCTGATTAGTTTATTAGCAACAATCCTATCATTGCACCGATATATCTTTAAAGAAGAATAATCACTGCATAATCTGCAACTTTAGTGGGCCATTTTAATAGGTGATATCAACGACTAATTAACGACGGATCAATAAAAACTGACTAATAATTGATATAGGTGAATACCGTTTTGTGTCCTGATGATTATGGGACTATTTATAATTGAGGTCTATAAAAAAGTTTGGATAAGAGTCTTTAGAACAACATCTAAAGACTCAATATTATATTTAGATTCAAATGACCTTCTGACTATC
The DNA here is from genome assembly GCA_964612045.1 of uncultured Bdellovibrionales bacterium. GTDB lineage: Bacteria > Bdellovibrionota_C > UBA2361 > UBA2361 > UBA2361 > CAZTER01. Next base: position 11,781 of record CAZTER010000004.1, on the reverse strand, counting down.
ATAAGCAGAGACCTAATCTCCAAAGAAAGTGCTGCACAGCTTTATTTAGGCGTGGAGATGCTTCAAGAAAGTATCAAGGTAGATACCTTTAATGTTCCATGTTGGCACAACTCCATACTACTTGCCCCTCATAGCTCACACTCGATAAGACTCTCTGACAAGCTCAGAATATCTAATTCTTATTTTCATTTCAGAGCGTTTAACCTATAAACCAAGAGATGAAAAAATCTCTTAAAGATATCTTAAACGAAGCGACTTCTGTCTTATTCCCAGCTGGTAGTAGACCAGAAAAAATTGCACCTTGTGATCATTATGCCGGCAATGAAAAGTTCATACAAAAAGCAATTTTGCTTCAAAAAAACACTCCTAGCTTGGTTGATATTACTTGCGACCTAGAAGATGGCGCAACAGTAGGCAAAGAATCTCAATGGCTAAAGGATGTAGTAGATATAGTAAAAACAGAAGCTAAGAACAGCACAAGGTGTGGTGTCAGAATACACGCCCCACATGAAACTAAATTATTTATAGAAGAGATAAATTCATTACTACCAAATACTGGAAAGCAGTTATCTCACATTACTATACCTAAGATTGATTCTTTAGATATTTTCAACAAATCTCTCACTGAGATCAAAAAGATCTGTAGCGCCAATACCATTTCCACTCCTCCTATTCATGTTTTAATTGAAAATCTTACTATACTTCCATTCCTTGATCAGATTGCCTCTACAAAAGAGGTAAGAACTCTTGAATTTGGAATCATGGATTTTATCTCTAGCTTGAACGGCGCCATTAAGATTGAAGAATCCTCATCTCCCAAACAGTTCACAAATCAACTAATAAGCCGAGTAAAAACTGACATCGTAATGGCGGCGCTAAGACATGGGAAAACTCCTGTGCATAACGTTACCGTAGATTACAAAATACCTGGCAGAGCATTCGAAGACGCCAAAACAGCACGAGAAAATTTTGGATTCAAACGTATGTGGAGTATTCACCCAGCGCAGATTTCAGAGATCTTAATGGCTTTTAGTGTTTCATCAGATAAATTAGTTGAGTATGCAGAGCTTATAAAACAGGCTCATGCTGCAAACTGGGGACCAATTTCAATAGAAGGAAAACTTCACGATCGCGCTAGTTATAGAGCAATTTTAGAAGATCTTGAAACTGCGCTAAAACTCGATCCTAGCTCTATAGATAAGCTCTAAGCTACGAACAATCTAATATCTTATAAAATAAATTTAGAACAATCGATCTCGCTAGACTTTAAATTCCATCCTAACAGCTCATTCTGCGTATTATCTATTCTTATTACACCGAGAGCACCTGTTCTCATCTTTGCCCATCCTTCATGCAATGCTCTCTCAAATAATCCAGGGATTAAATGCAAGAAGTAACGAAGGATCCCATTACTACTAACAAGCAATACATTTCTCTCAGACCGCTTTATCTCCGCAGTTAGATCAAAAATATCAGACTTAATCTTCTCTGAACTAGGACTCCAATTACGCATCTTTGGCCAGATTCCACGTTTCTCCCAATCCTCAATTTCTTCAGAACCAAATCGTTCGAGAATCTCTGCTGAAGTTAACCCACCCCAATCACCATAATTAATCTCCGCAAGTTTTAGATCCTCTCTTACTATTCCTGGAATTTTAAGCTCGCTTTGTAAAATTGAGGAAAATTTTAACGTTCTTAATAGAGGTGCAGAGACAACCTCAGATATCTGTGGAGCAAGAGAAGAGAGCGCTTTTGCTAGCTCAAAAGCCTGATTAATGCCCTCGCTTGTTAAGTCTAAATCTTGCTGAGATCCGATCCAGTAAGGTTGTTGATCCCTTTCGAATGTATTGCCATGTCTTACAAGAAAGAGAATCAAAGGATCTCCCCTTCTCTCGCAATAATCTCTAAGACTTCTTGGATATCATGAGGATGATCAACTGAAGCCATCGTCCTTCCATCTAAAGAAACCTTCACGACATGAATAGGAAGACCGTTCTCTAGAGCTCTTAATTGTTCAAGTTGCTCTAACTGTTCTAATGGAGTTGGTTCCAATTCTATATATCGTGCCAAAGCTTCTCTACGATAAGCATAAACACCGATATGCTTATAAAGTGGGAAGGAGTCAGGAATCTTTGAATCCTGTCGTGCATATGGAATAGGAAAACGGCTAAAGTACAGAGCTCTAGAATCCAAAGCAGTAGTAACGAACGTACCACCAGTACGTTCTCTTACCTCTTTTACAATCTCTGTATATTCAGAATAGCTTAACTGCACTGCGGGTGTAGCAATAACAGCATCTCTATGCTTTTCTAAAAAACTGATTAATTCAACTAGAATTTGAGGAGGAGTGAGTGGAGTATCGCCTTGCAAGTTAATCACAACATCATAAAGCTCATCACAACTCTGAATTGCTTCCCAAACTCTCTCAGATCCATTTCTACAACTTTCTGAAGTCATTACGACTCTAGCACCAAGAGCTGATACATGTTTCTGAATGCGATCATCGTCAGTAGCAATAATTACATCACTTGGAGAGACAGCCTTACAGGCTAGACGCCAAACCCTTTCTATTAAACTCTGCTGGCCGATCATTGCTAATGGCTTGCCAGGGAAACGGGAGGATCCATACCTAGCCGGAATTACAATTGCACTCTTCATGATTAAATCCGTTAGTAAAAGCTTATAGGGAAAGGGGATCCTCCAACTCAGCTCCTTTAATAGCATCAACTTCCATTTCTATTGTTAAACGAGGATCTACTAAACGAGCGACTTGAACTATAGAGCTAGCAGGTCTTATTTTTTCAAAAGCTTCACGATGCGCCTTCGCATAATCTTCCCATTTTGCCAGATTCGTAACTGCTAATCTGGTACGCACTATATCCTCTGTTCTGAATCCGCTAAGAGCAAGAATATCTCGAATCTTAGAAATTATATAACGAGTCTGCTCGTAACAATCTCCAGGAGCAACTACTTCCCCCTTAGAATCTACTGCGGTTGTACCAGAGATAAACAACTGGTTTCCAACTCTGACGGCTCTAGAATACCCTCTTAGTGGCTCCCAAATTGACTGCGATGAAATGTTGCATCTTTTTAAGCTCATTGGGTGTTTCTATCTGGTTCGAAGAGAAAAAGCTATCCTAACTTTCTGGCCACAACTACCTAACTGATTTCACTCTAAAATAGCGAAATTTTATTATGATTTAATCGATTCTGGATTGGCGCAACTCTTCTTCTTTGGCTTTACACGACTTCCAAGCTCTAAATGATGTGCGCAATTTTTTGAACAACTCCTCTTACTAGGTTCAGCGTGACATCTCTCACATACCGGAGCAACTTTTCCACATCTAGTACAATTTTCTGAAGTTGCACTTGGATCTCCGCAATGAACACAAAGACCATATTTTTGAGTAGGCGCCAAATTACCATCCAGCGCTATCCGGCGATCGAAGATAAAGCATTCTCCATTAAACTCACCATTTGGATACCGTTCAAGGTATTTTAATATTCCACCTGACAACTGCTTAACGTTCTTAAATCCTCTATCCAACATTAATTTAGTGGCTTTCTCACATCGTATTCCACCGGTGCAATACATCAGGATCTCTTCATCCTTTCGACCATCAATTGAATCTAGATATCGCGGAAATTCAGTAAATACTCTTGTATTAGGATCTATTGCACCATTAAATTTACCAATTCGAACCTCATAATCGTTTCTTACATCTACCATTAGAGGTGGATTACTTGATGTAATCTTGGCATGCCACTCCTCAGGAGAGATCTTTGTACGTTCGATTACATCCTGCGAAGCTGTTTCATATCCCAAAGTAACGATCTCGGGACGGAGGTCTATTCTTAATCTTCCAAATGGATTTTTATCTGACTCACTCCATTTAGGATCTGATATGTTAAAAGTAGTATTATCCCTCATCCAAGAGAGATAACTTTCTACATTCTCCCTATTTCCAGCAATAGTTGCATTTATTCCCTCTGGAGCAAGTACGATTAAGCCATAAATATCTAGCTCGGTCCCCTTACTCTTCAACAAGTCTCCGAGATCCTTTACGGCTCCTTCTGGAGTTGGATTAAACTTATAAAAACTGGCTACAGAATAAATCATGGAGTTAATAAGATTTTGCGAATATCGCATCTTTTGTAGCAGGCCTTCCAGTGAGGACACACTTGCCCTCCGTACCAGACTGCTCCAAAGGTAGACACCTAATAGTTACCTTGAGATCGGCTAAAAGATCTACTGTAGCCGGGTCCTCACACCACTTAGCTCGAACAAATCCACCATGAACTTCTGGTTTCTCAGAATTTTGTGGAGTAAAAATACGCTTAAAGTCCTCGAAATTATTAACATTGTTAATAATATTTTGATCTCTATGCGCCTTAGCCTGTTCAAACATATTCTGCTGTATCTCATCAAGAATTACAGGGAGACAGCCTGCCAACTCAGCTAGCGTTAGCTCTAACTTCTCCTTATGTCCACGATCTCGCCTAAATAGAACTACTTTGCCTGCTTCAATATCCCGAGGCCCAACTTCAATCCGAACTGGAATTCCACGCTTTATCCACTGCCAGCTCTTATCACCACCTCGCATATCACGGCAATCAACAGTAGAAACTACCTGTCTTCCACAGTATAAAGCTCCACTCAGTGCACGCTGAACCTTGTCAGCATACTCAAGAACAGCTCCTCGAGATTCCTCTTTTGGAATGACAGGGATGACAACGCAATGCTTAGGTGACACTCGTGGAGGAACTCGCATTCCATCATCGTCACCATGGATCATAATCAAACCACCGATTAACCTGGTAGATACTCCCCAGGATGTAGTATGTGCAAACTCAGTAGAACCATTCTCTGCCGCAAATTGAATTCCAGCAGCCTTAGCAAAGTTTTGGCCTAAATAATGAGATGTTCCAGCCTGAAGAGCCTTTCGATCTTGCATCATGGCTTCTATGCACAAAGTTTGAACAGCTCCTGGAAACCGCTCGTCCGCACTTTTTTCTCCCATGATAACTGGCATTGCGAGAATATTCTCGCAAAATTCGCGATACACCTCTAACATCGTATTTACTTCTTGGCGCGCCTCTACTTCTGTAGCATGAGCTGTATGTCCCTCTTGCCATAAGAATTCAGCAGTTCTCAAAAAGAGTCTTGTTCTCATCTCCCATCGAACAACATTCGCCCACTGATTAATTAAAAGTGGAAGATCTCTATAAGATTGTACCCACTTAGCGAACATCTCACCTATTATTGTCTCAGAGGTTGGACGAACGACATATGGCTCATCGAGTGGTCCAGTTGGAATTAATTTTCCATCCTTTGCTTCTAACCTATGATGAGTTACGACAGCACACTCTTTTGCAAATCCTTCTACATGAGAAGACTCTTTTTCTAAGTAACTAAGTGGGATAAACAGTGGGAAATAAGCATTCTCGTGACCAGTAGCTTTTATTCTATCATCTAGCTCACGCTGAATATTCTCCCATATTCCGTATCCCCATGGCTTGATTACCATACATCCACGCACTGGCGAGTTTTCAGCTAACTCACCTGCTTTAACTACTTGTTGATACCATTCTGGATAATCTTGTTGACGAGTAGGGGTAATTGCAGTCTTTACAGATTCAGCCATTTTGAGAACTCCTAGCTTTCGAAACTTAATAAATCATCTGGTAGAGGACCTTTGCAGATCCACCACGAAGATCAAAAGAAGAGATTGTTTTAGTAACACCATTAATGGCTCGACGAACCTCTTCAAATGGATCACTCTTATAAACTAAACGGGGAACTTCGCCTTCCGGCAGTGGAGATCCTTTAATATCAAATACCGCACGAGCAGCATCGTAAACGCCACCAAGATCATCGATTAATCCGATCTGCTTTGCCTCAGATCCAATAATCACTCTGCCATCTGCAAAGGTTAGAACTGTTTCACGAGGGATGCTGCGACTATCAGAAACAGCTGTCACAAAATCGGCATAAACTTTAAGTGCTGTTTCCTCGAGAAACTGGCGATCTGATTCACTCATAGGTCGGAAAGAGTTTCCAGTATCCTTAAGAGCTCCTGTCTTAATTGTGATCATTTCGAACCCAGCCTTTTCAGCGATCTTAGTAAGATTAGGGAGCTGCATAATAACTCCGATTGAACCAGTTAAAGTTCCTGGTTGAGCTAATATTTTAGAAGCTGACAATGCCGAATAAAGTCCTCCTGATGCAGCAACTGATGCCATAGAGGCAACAATTGGCTTCTTTGCTTTTAATTCCTTCACTGCCTGATAAATATCCTGAGATGGTCCGACTGACCCTCCTGGAGAGTCAATTCTTAAAACAATACCTTCGACTCCAGGATTTTGCGCTTGCTTATAAAGCTCATCTACTATCTCTTTTGAATTCTCGATGACACCATTCAATTCAATAACAGCAACTGATCTCTTTGAACTCTGACCAGGGGACTTCTGCATCTCCCCAAAACCAACGACCGCTGAAGCAATCACAACGACAATCACTGGAATAAATATAGCTGTAACTAAAATTATCGTGATGAACTTAGCTAACCAGAGAAAATACGCCTTCATATTTACCTTCCAAGAATCGTTGCAAACACCGCACCAAATAATACCACTCCAGTTGCTCCATGTAGAGCCATCAAGACACCGGTCGAAAGTTGCTCACCTTTCTTAACTCTTGAGATCTGGACTCCAAGTACAGCAGTAACTACAAACATAATAATTACCAAAGTTAGTTTTCCATGAAACCACCCTTGAGCCATATAGTAGACCATCCCTCGACTAAGTAATTGGTAGACTCCACTTAACACAGTGAGGATAAATCCCCCTAAACCAAAGCCAAAGTATACCCTTCCAACCAATGCAGTAAGAGCAGGATCTCGTTTTTCCGGGGAAACATATCCGGTTAAAAGTCTGGTTAGGATCAAGTGGCTGCCAAACCACATAACTATTCCAATAAGATGAAATGCGAGGGAGAGCTTAAAATCCATAACAACCCCTATAAAGTAAGTGAGCCCTAGAAAAGGAGCTCCATGTCATGTGGAATGACCGGTATTTATACACTGAGGATGATAGATGGTACAGAGCCTCGGCCAAGAACCTTCTATAGGTTATGAGTTCGCCCTAGAATGGAGATAAGGTCTTAGAATCCCTTCTCCAGAAACTCACACCAAAGATGGATAATCGTTATATGAACCTCTTGGATCCGTTCTGTTTCGCTTGCTGGTACAACTATCGGGCAATCAACAAGATCCTTCAAGAGCCCCCCATCCTTACCAAGCAACCCAATAACTTTTGTTCCTTTAGCTTGAGCTACTTTAACCGCAGAGATCACATTCTTTGAATTACCAGAGGTAGATATTGCAACAAGAGCATCCCCCTTAGAACAGAAAGTTTCTGCATTTCTCTTAAAGATATCTTCGAAGGAATAATCATTTCCCCAGCAAGTCATGGTACCAGGATCCATAAAATGCATTGCTTTAATTCCTGGCCTCTCTTTTTTATAGCGAGCTACAAGTTCTTCTGTTAAATGCATCGCATCGCAGGAAGATCCTCCATTTCCACAGGAATAAATTACTCCTGAGGCGTGAACTGTATCTTCTAGCAATCTCGCTGATTCAGCTATGCGATCAACTAACACGGTATCACTGAGAATAGCTTCTCTAATCTCAATCGAACGCTTTAAACATTTAGATATCAACTCTTTCATTTTATACCCCCATCTCAACCTGGATATTTACATCTCCAGCTGAAACAAATGGAACTACCCCTGTCGACGATACTCCACTATTAACCGACATTCTCTTTACCCCCTTCTGTACTCCCTGAGGGTTAGCCACACTAATGTGATAAGTAGTGTCTCCTCTGTGATACTTCACGGAAAAGCTACTCCAAGATGATGGAATACATGGATCAATAGAGATGCCATCTTTGGTAATCTTAATACCTAGTAACACCTCGATACCAACTCGGAATAGCCATCCAGAGGATCCAGTATACCAACTCCATCCTGCTCGACCTAGATGTTGAGGAGAAGAATAAACATCTCCACAAAGTACATACGGTTCGCCCTTATAGCGAAGAGCATCTTCCTTCGAATTGGTATGATTGATCGGATTAAGATAGCCGAACAACCTCATAGCCTCATCTCCACGTCCTAACATAGCACTAGCTAGAACAACCCATGTTGCTGCATGTGTATATTGAGCTCCATTTTCTCTTACTCCAGGTAGGTATCCCTTGATATATCCTGGATTAGGATCTGCTTTATCAAATGGTGGAGTTAATAGAAGAATAACACCAGGATCTTTGATAACTAGATTTTTAATGGCAGAATCTAATCCTTTTTGTGAACGAACAGATTCTCCAAACCCAGATATAATTGCCCATGATTGTGCTAATGAGTCTATTTGACACTCAGCATTGCTGGCACTTCCTAATGGAGTTCCATCATCAAAGTAAGCTCTTCTATACCACTCACCGTCCCAACCGTGAGATTCAACAGCACTTACAATCTCAACCTGTCTTTGCAAATAACGCTCAGCTAATTCATGTTCAGATTGAAGCTTTGCAATATCAGCGAATTCCTTAAGAACTACCGAAAGGAACCATCCAAGCCAGATACTTTCTCCGATCCACTTTGGACCAACCTCGTTCATACCGTCGTTCCAATCTCCACCTCCTATTAGTGGGATACCATGTGGACCGAACTTCATTGCGCGCTCAATCGCTAACTTACAATGATGATAGATCGTCCCCTGTTGTTGGCTTATCGAAGGCACAAAGTATAGATCCGCATGTGAACCATCGAGCTCTGGCCCATCTAGGAATGTTACCTCCTCTGATAGGATTGAAAGATCGCCAGTTGTTTTTAAGTATTGAGAGACTGCATAAGGCAACCAGAGAAGATCATCCGTCATATTCGTACGAACTCCTCTTCCAGTTGGAGGATGCCACCAATGCTGCACATCACCAGCCAAGAATTGGTGAGCCGCATGCAATAGGATCTGCTTTCTTACCAAGCCAGGGTCTATTGCTAGTAGTGCTAGAGAATCCTGAAGCTGATCTCTAAATCCGATCGCACCACCACTCTGATAAAATCCACTTCGTCCAAAAAGTCTGCACGAAATAGTCTGATAAAGAAGCCATCCATTCATTATAATATCGAAAGATCTATCAGGGGTTTTTACCTCGAAAGATCCAGTGAGTGTTTGCCATCTATCTTCATTCGGCTTAGAGATCGCCTCTACAGCGCGAGAGGATCTATACCGACTAGCTGCCGTGCGAAGATCTTCTATTGAACCAGCCTCTGCCAGGAAGAACACTATCTCTTGCTCCTCTCCTGGCTCTAAAGAAAGTTCAACCTGAAGAACTCCACAAGTATTAAAGCAGGATCCCAATCGACCAGAGAGCTTAACTCTTCCCTTGCCTACGAGGCTTGATAGACCTCTTGCATTAGATCCTCTTTCTAACGCAAGAGGACAGGAGAGATCTCTGTGTCTTCCAATAAACTCGAATCTATTACTTGTATAACTTTGGACCTCAAGATTAGATCCAACACCTACTATTCGTCCTGCGAACTCATTATTATAACTGTTAGAAACTGTTAAAACCTGAGAGGCAGCATCGAAACCAGTAACATGCTGCCTAACGCTATCTTCTCGCAGAACGCCAAGCACCCATTCACAGTAAAGGTAAGCTTCAATCTTTGTAGATCTTTCCTCTGAGTTATTTTTTACCTTCAAACGGAAAAACTTTACGGACTCGCTCTGTCCACCAGAAAGAGTCAGCGCTGAAGAGATCATATCTCTCTCTGTTTCAAACACAGAGCTTCCAAACTGATGTCTTACTGTATACTTACTACCTGATGGACACGGTGCTGGAGTAGCAGACCAATAAGCTCCATTAGTTACATCCCTAATATAAATAACTTCTCCAGGACGATCGCAAACCGGATCGTTACTCCACGGAGTAAGCCTGTTCTCTCTACTGTTCTCAGACCAGGTAAATCCACCACCTGATTCGCTAATTAGAAAACCGAACTTCTCATTGGCAATTACATTACTCCATGGCAATGGTGGCCGCTTATTCTCTGAGACCTCTAATGTATATGCTCTGCCTGAAGCAGAGAATCCACCATATCCATTATAAGCTTCAAGATGAGACCCGATATCGACTCCTGTGCTCTTTACTGGTGCTTTATACGAACGTCTGAATGAAACTTCTGGAAGATCAAGACGACGTGGAACAGGAATCTGCTCTCCTAAACTACCACGAGATCCATGCACTACTAATCGAGCAACAGCTTCGATTAAAGTTACCTCCTCGTGTGAAATCTGCTGTAGAGTTCTTAGGTAAATTCCACCTGGTTTCTCAACTACCTGATCTCCTCTGCCAGCTCGTGCTAGGAATTCAAGCTCATGCTGAAAATCTTGGAAATAGCCACCTGGATACTCGTTAAGAATAATAAGATCCCAGACTACTCCACGTTGGCGAAGGTAATCATGTGCAGCTAAGCACTCTTGAATAAGCTTCACCTGATCTGGTTCTGTAATTCTTACAAAAACTATCGGATGATCTCCTGATACTCCGAATCTCCAAAAGCCACTCTGCGTCAGACGGTTCCTGGAAACCGCTCCAGGATTAGTTCTTGCTGCTTCGAAATTAACAACCAAACAGTTAGCTAAACGTTGAAATATCGCTGCATCATCTGCAGAGCAATGTCCTGCACGCAACTCCACACTACTTTGACTCCAAGCCATTTCGAATGCTCGAGAGATAGCATGAATATTACTATGATATCTTTGAATCATATGTTTGGCTTGATCTGCCGAACGAGCAAAACCGGTTACATATGTAACTATCTGAGTAGAATGCGGCTCGATATCAACTCGCGCCTGCAAACTAAAAATCGGATCTAATACTGCACCAACTTCTCCTTTTAATTTACCATCAGCTAAGGCGACAGGATCATGTACTGAGCGCCCTCTTCCAATAAAGTTAAATCGAGAGCTTTCGAAACGAGTTTTATCCCACACAACATTCATTAAGATCATGTGGAACATGTATAGAGGCTCTTCCTTTGCAGAGCGTGGACGTCGAGAAAAGAGTAGCGCATCATAATCTGAGAGATATTCAGATTCGACAAACATATTAGAGAAAGCTGGATGAGCAGATTCTCCTCGAATGCTGCCTAATATGACCTCTCCATAAGAGGTAATCTCTAGCGATTGCTCCGTAGCTGAAAGGTTTGTTAAGCTTACTCGACGAATCTCTATATCATCCTCTGGAGAAACAACTACCTCCGTAAGGGTATTAATCGATCCATCTTTACGAATATACTCGACCTTATCTGGAGCAAAAATTACCTCATATCTATCAGGTGAATTTCTTGTTGGCTGATAACTAGTTGACCAAAGATGCCCTGTCTTACGATCTTTTAAGTAAATAAAGGTTCCGTACTCATTTAGAACCTCATCCTCTCTCCATCTTGTTAAGGCAAGATTTCCTTTTATACGACTGAATCCACCGCCAGCGTTATCCAACATCACCGAGTAGTTACCATTAGATAGAATCTGAACTTTTGGCACATCGGTATAAGCAGTCGTGACTTTATCTATATTCCAGCCCTTCTTAGCCTCAATCTGCTCCTCAAAATTGATTAAAGTTTGCTCTGCTTCATGCGGTACTAAAGAGGAAAAGTAGCGAGGGAATCTCTCTTGCAGCAATATCTCTGTAGATTTAATCGCAGGATCTGAATGA
>CAZTER010000003.1:0-19765 GCA_964612045.1 uncultured Bdellovibrionales bacterium | reverse complement strand
ATTATAGATCAGAAGAGCTCTTAAAATAACTGGAGTGCAAGCTAAGCTTTGAGAGAGTTCGGCTCTCTCAACTAACGACTTAATAATATCGCTAGCTAAACTACGATCCTGTTTTTCATCTAAGATCGAAGCTGCACGTCCTTCCTCTATTAATAAGCCTCGGAAGAGATAAGTAGCAGCATGACTCCAGGACATCATATCAACAGGTGAGGCAGATGGAGGAATCTCTAAAAGAATTCGAGCGCAAGAACGAATTAGCTCATTTGTAGATGGGACACGATCATGAATAGCTTCTCCAAGAAGACAGGAAATACCATCCAGATCTACATTGTTACGACAATTTGTATCGTGAAGAAACTCACGTAAATTCTTGTCGAAATTACAATCTCCAACATTACGAAGATGAGAAAGAAGTGAGGAATAATCTACATGTACAAGATTTGATTCCCCCTCTTGTACGGTTTCAGGTTGACTTGGAGAGGGAAGCACCAAGCCATACATAACTGCCATAACGCAAAAACTCCGCTCTGCACTCAATAGTTGACCTAAAAATCGGTCGATAGAGTATAGAGAATTGAACTCTTGAATCTGTGTGAAGTCCTTTGCCCCTGGCAAAGGTCATCGGGGCAGCTTACTCCTAATCACCGCACTACAAAAGTAAAAAAGGGAATTTATTAATTATCTAACAATATAGGTCGGTTTGATTCTTCAAAAAAACGTTCCAGGAATGAAGAACTTCGAGAGATAAAATAAATTTCAAAAAAAGTATCCTATCTCTTTAAGACTTTACGTTTCTTAGCTGGAGAATTAATTGGAACTGGTCGCATCTTATCATCAACTGCAACCATTACTACTTCAGCTGAGGTAACACGAATAGTCTGTAATAGATCCACTCCGCGCGTAGCTTCAACATCAACTTTAATTGTAATTGAGGTTCGTCCAATTTTTACAGTTTCTGTGTAAAAACTAACACTATCGCCAACGAATACTGGCGCGATAAATTCGATCTCTCGCATAACCTTCGTTACATATCTTTTTGGAGCAATAGAGCGAGCGTGTTGACCAGCAGCGAGATCGATTAGACTAAGAATATAACCACCGAAGATACTACCAACGGCATTCGTGTCTCTTGGCATCATTACCAATCGAATTGCTGGTGATAAAAGATCTCTCGCTCGTAATCCTTGACTCATGCTACTCCTAACTTCATGAAAGACAGCCCTGATTCTTCTATTAAAAGCTTTGTAAAAAGCTCTCTTGCCTCTGGAATCGCTCTTCTTGCAACTCTTCCAGTCGCAATGACAGTTGGCATTAATTCGGGCTTCTTTGATTTAATAGCTATTCTTCACTTTAGTCTACAGACTTTCCTTATCATTAAGATCTTTCTTCTCTTATCAGAAGACCCTTGCAAGGAAAGAGGGTTAAAAATATTAGCCGCTTTTACTACTTTCGGAGTTATTGGCCTCTCTCTTATCTCAACAACCACACCGATTATCAGCAGAGATGCTCTGATTCACCATCTTGCAGTACCAAAGATGTGGATCGAATCTGGGGAGATCCTTCAGATTCCGTGGCATGAATGGTCTTTTTATCCGATGCTGGCAAACCTAGCATACTTACCATTGATAAAGTGGGGTGTTGCAAATCTTACTCCGCTCTATCACGGAAGCTACCTAATACTTTTAGCTGGAGCTATCTTTGCGACACTTCGAAGTCTTAAAGTAGACCTTAATGTTTCTTATTTCGGATACATACTTGCACTTACAATTCCAATCTCTCTTAGATTGGCGACAGAACCTTTAGTAGATCTTCCACTAGCTTACTTTTCTGCTCTCGCTCTATTAATCGCGATCAGGTGTGTCAATAACGGATTAACTAATACTAAAGAAAGATGGCCATATACTCCTTTCGTCATTGGTATCTTTCTTGGATTTGCACTTAGTACAAAATTCAACGGGATTCCGTATTTGCTAACTTTTCTGATTTTTTTCACCCTCTTCGCTTTAAGAATGAAGATTTCCAAGAAAAATATCGCTATCTCTCTAATTTGGATAGGCATTGGCATAACTGCTGCGTATGGTCCTTGGATGGCAAAAAGCTACGGATGGACAGGAAATCCGATCTTCCCACTATTTAGAAATATATTCGGGCCTGTTAATTCATTTGAGGGACTAGGTGTCTCTGAACTCCAAAAAAGAGTGCTGGGATTTTACGGAGAGAGTTATCTAGATATAGTTACAACACCGCTAAGAATGATGTTCGTTGGAGAAGATGATAATCCGAGAAGATTTGATGGCTTACTTTCTCCACTACTTATTCTCGCTCTCTTTGCATTTCGTCGACGCGGAAATCCGCCATGGTTAATTCCATTAACTATTGGGGTAGTAACGTATCTAATAATTTCTCAATTATATGCCGCTCCAAGAGTTAGATATATCGCACCACTTTTTGCTCCGCTGGTCATAATCTCATCATATGCACTCAACCAACCTTTTGGGCGAGGTTCAGCGAAAATTATACTAGCATCTCTAGCAAGCATCTCTCTCGGAGTTATATATAGCATCGGACTATTTGATAGAATTGGTGGCTATACAATCGGAGACTCGAATAAACGTCAGAAGTTCCTAGAAAGATCTATTCCTGAGTACCAAACAATTACATGGGTCAATCAATCTATCCCTCACGATGCACTTATATACCAAATATTAACCGGCAACAGATTTTATCTTCTTGATCGAAAAACCAGATCACCAGGACACTATCCAGGTGAATTCTGGAAGTTTGTTAACGGATCTAAATCCAGCCAAGAGTTACTTCATAACTTCCAAAGCGTTGGCGCAACACACCTAATGTTTAATGCTGGAAGAGTAGTAGATTTTCTAGATAACAAAGGGGATGGGAATACTGAGAAATTTGATCAGTTTCTCTCAAATTGTACTGAGTCAGTATTCATAAGTAAGAAATCTGATAGAGGGGCAATTGAGCAGGATTTTAATCTATTTATCCTATCAAAACTGCGCGAACAGTGTCTTCCACAACATGAGATCCTGTAACCAAACAAAATATCCTTTAAGACCAAGAACTTCGATATTTAGCAGAATCATGTTCTATCTAACAAATGTAACTTTTACTCCATAAAAGCTGCCACATCTTTAATAAATTCATCATCTTACATTAAGAGATGAGAGAAACTTTCCGTATTGCAATATGCCTACTAAGGGTACCGCGATTATTCGCGACGCTAATTCTATTTCCACTACTTCTAAGTGTTGTCATCGTATTCACTCAACATCTAGTTACTCAAAGCTTCATTGAGTCCATCAAGAGAGATCTAGCGCCAACGACGGAACGAGTTACAGAGATTAAACAGAATAGTCCGATAAGACTCTTTCTTTATGGGTCGAGTGCTCCACTACCTCCTCCAAAGATCTGTCGATGGATCAAGAAACCACTGCGTGATGGAACGATGCTTGAAGCACCTCCTGGAAAGGAATGCTCAATCGATAACTTTCATGTAGCATTTCATGTTGAAGACTCTGAGAAATTCGACCCAAGCCAATATATAAATGTACTGAATGGATGGGTATCAACTATTCACATCTGCCAATCAGCATGTGAAGCCTACACAACAATATTAATATCATCGAAAGAAAAGACACGAACTGAAGTTACCGATCCTTGGGCATACAGCCTCCTACAAAGCGCCAGGCAAGCTGCAGCAGCAAACAACTACATGATGGACTCTCTCAGAGAGTTGGATCGAATGCGCGATTTATTTGGAGACCGCTTCATCCAGATGAAAGGAATGCGTGAACCGATCAATGCAAAGAATACACTTTACGTATTTGCTGTAATTACAAATGTTGTTGTTTTAATCGTGATCTCAATCTGGTTAGCCTTGAAGGCACACCGTAAGGTTCTAGATTACTTTATGCTGAGTGGATCATTACTTCCTCTTATTGCTGCTACTGGGATACGAAGATTTTATGGAGCTCTTTGGATACTAACAGGAATGCGAGTATTGGCCTTTCTTTCCTCAGCTGCACCAGTTGCATTAATAGCGGTTATAAATGGATTTTCAACTCAAGCTGGACCAGTTCTAAGTCATATTCAACCGTTCGAGGTAGTAATATGGTTAATTGCGACTACTGCCAGTTTAGCTCTCGGAGCTTTAATCGCTTCGATCTCAGATCTTAAGCATCGCTATAATCTTCTAAGCTTTGTTTACAGAATTCTACCTTTAACTATGTGTAGTTTAGGAATGCTTGTCTGGATGATCTTATTCCTCGATGAGGGAAGCACCAGCCTCATAATCAGAAGTATCATCGCTTCTCTGCCTTTGTTTGGAACTGGACCGATGTTACTTGCTCCAATTATGAAACCTAACTTTAATATTTACGTTGTACATTCCGTACTGAGTGTACTGCTGTTAGTCATTGTAGCACGCAAAAACTCGCGCTGGTTTGCTGCTCATATAGAGAGTGGCCAATGAACAATAACTATCAAGAATCAACAGATTTTAAAGTTATGCTTAGCGCTAAAGATCTAAAGGTAAAGTACGATTATACCTTGGCTCTAAAGATTCCAAAGCTTGATATCACAACTAAAGTTTTAGGAATTGTCGGTCATAACGGAGCTGGTAAATCAACTCTATTAAAAGCCATCCTGGGGTTACTACCATCAGCAAATGGATCTATCTCCTGTCTATGTAGTGCAAATAACACGATCTTATCCTCTGAGAGAGATATGTCCTTCTGTCCTGAATCTGGTTCTGTCTTTAACGATATTCCAGTTGAAGATTATATAAAGCTGTGGTGCCGACTCAAACTTCGCAGTAATCGAGCATATTTCGATGTAGCTACCGAATATATAGAGAGACTCGATCTTACTAATCTTTTAAAAAAACGAGGACGAGAGCTCTCCAAAGGACAACGAAGAAGGGTACAGACTGCTATCGGGTTTATAACTAAACCTAGATTATTTCTCTTCGATGAACCATTTGATGGATTGGATGTTCAGAGAACTCGAGAATTAGCTGAATTAATATCAGAGCACTCAATCCATACATCATTCCTAATCTCATCTCACCGCATGGACGTTATAGAAAGAGTTGCTGATAACCTACTTGTACTTAATCAGGGCGAGGTCTTAGCTTCAGGAGAGATCGGTCAAGTATCGAGTCAATTAGCAGGTACTACAATAACAGTAGCAAGCTCTGTAACTGCTGATTTGAGTTATCGGATTCAGAGAGCACTACCCGGTTCATATATCGGTCGAAGTGGAAACCTCTGGGTTATAACTGGGCACAATCTCAATGAAGATCGGATTAAATCTGTTTTCCACGAGATCGATGGAAAAGAGGTTAGAACCGAGATTAGCCAACCTTCTCTTATGGATGCGATGAACTTCCACCTGTCTTTATCTTCATCTTCTCGTTCATCCACTCAATAAAAGGTGGAGACAACCAATCTCTTCCACCAACAACCTGATCTACCAATCGATTAGTAGATGGATCTTTAAGGGGAACTCTTGCGCCACTTCGGTCTAACGCGATCGCATACGGAACTCTTCCAAAGCCATATGTTGCTGCAAGCTCTCCTTCTGGATCATAAACTACTGGGAAAGAAGCTCTTGTATCGCTCAAGAATCTTCTCAGTTCAGTCTCACGATCATAAACTGCTACTCCAATAACAGTAGATTCTGAATCGGCAAACTGCTCTGCTAATCGCGCTAATGAGGGCATCTCAAGCCGACACTCCATGCACCAACTCGCAAAGAAAATGATGAGATTACGCTCTTTAAGATAGCGCTGAGGAGCCTGTGTAAAGTCTTTGGCGCTTATAAGGGTAGGAGAGAACTCCGATCCGCCATTTGTAGAGCTATTTGCAAAACATCCACAAAGTGAGGTCAAGATTAGACAGGTTAAGCTTATCCTCCATAGGCTCCTTAGTCTCACTAGAGCTAGCGACTTGTTAGGATGCTTTTTTTTTGGTGTACTAAACATTTCTATCACTTTATAGGTTATTACTTACTCAAGGTTTAGCCACAAAACTTAGGTAAACTTACTTAAGTAAACTGGGATAAGCCAACTGAGGATGACATCTAGAATGCTCTGTTGTGTAGGCCATTTTTAGCTTTAAACAACCTAGAATTACAGTAACTAAGCATTTTTAATGGCTCTCAGATACCTTGTAAAAGGAACTAACCGTAATTAAAGAGCAGAAAGCAGAATTTAACAACCAAAGGTTGATAACCTAAAGTTTAGTAATTAACCTATAGGCCACAGTTAACTAAGATATACCTTCAAAAAGTTCCTAATATGATCGGATATATAGCAAAACAGCTCTTCGGCACACGTAACGAAAGAATAATTAAGTCTTTCAAGCCAATCGTATCTCGGATTAACGATCTAGAATCCAAGTATCAAAAGATGAGTGACGATGAGCTTAAAGCTCAAACTGCTCTATTTAGAGAGAGGCTAGCAAATGGAGAGCCACTCGATAGTCTTACTCCTGAAGCCTTTGCTGTTGTTCGTGAAGCAGGTAAGCGCGTTCTTAACATGCGACATTTCGATGTCCAGTTAATAGGTGGTCTAGTTCTACATAGTGGACGTATCGCTGAAATGAGAACTGGAGAGGGAAAAACTCTGGTAGCAACACTTCCATCCTACCTAAACGCTCTCAGCGGAAAGGGAGTCCACATCGTTACAGTTAATGACTACCTCGCCAAGCGTGATGCTGAATGGATGGGACGACTACACTCTTTTCTTGGCTTATCCGTGGGATGTATCTATGCCGGATTACGAGAGGGCGAGAAGAAGTCTGCATATCAATCAGATATAACATACGGCCAGAACAACGAGTTTGGTTTTGATTATCTACGTGACAACATGAAGTTCTCACTCGAGGAGATGTTTCAACGTCGTCACAGCTTTGCAATTGTAGATGAAGTTGATTCGATCTTAATTGATGAAGCGCGAACTCCGCTAATAATCTCGGGCCCAGCAGAGGAATCAACAGAGCAATACTCAGAGGTCAATCGAATTATTCCTCACTTAGTATTAGATCAACACTTCGTTATAGATCTCAAAAACAAACAACCGACACTGACGGAAGAGGGAACTGCTAGGGTAGAAACATTACTGTCGATCGAGAATCTCTATGATCCAAAGAACATTGAGACTCTACACCATGTTAATCAAGCATTACGTGCACATCATACTCTAGAGCGTGATGTGGATTATGTTGTTAAGAGTGGTGAAGTTATTATTGTTGATGAGTTTACCGGACGATTAATGCCGGGACGTCGCTGGTCTAACGGATTACACCAAGCTGTAGAGGCCAAAGAAGGAGTCAAGGTCGCTCGAGAGAACCAAACTCTAGCTTCTATTACATTCCAAAACTATTTTAGAATGTATGACAAATTATCAGGTATGACAGGAACAGCTGATACAGAAGCTGTTGAGTTCAAGCAGATCTACAATCTTGAAGTAATTGTAATACCACCAAATCGCTCAATGGTTAGAAGCGATGAGAGCGATATAGTTTATCGCAGCAGAAAAGAGAAATATGATGCGGTAGTAGAGGAGATTGCTGAGGTACATCAAACAGGACAACCTGTTCTTGTGGGAACTATCAGTATAGAACAGAGCGAAACTCTCTCACGAAATCTACAGAGTAAAGGAGTTCCTCACTCCGTGTTAAACGCAAAACACCATGAAAAAGAAGCTGAGATCGTTGCTCAGGCTGGTAGATATGGCGCTGTTACTATCTCAACTAATATGGCAGGCAGAGGTACAGATATTCTTCTTGGTGGTAATGCTGAATTCCTAGCTCAGGCAGAAGCAAATACTAAAGATCGCTCTAATCCTGCTTTTATCGAGGCTCTTGAGAAGTATCAGGCGATATGCTCCGAAGAGAAAAATAAAGTGGTAGAGGCTGGTGGTCTGTACATCATCGGAACCGAGAGACATGAGTCACGAAGAATAGATAATCAGCTTAGAGGTCGAGCAGGACGACAAGGTGATCCTGGAAGATCTCGCTTCTATATCGCACTAGAGGACGATCTCATGAAGAGATTCGGTGGCGAATGGATGCAATCGCTGATGATGAAGGTTGGATGGGAAGAGGGCGTAGCATTAGATGGAAGAATGGTCAGCCGCTCTATCGAAACAGCGCAAAAGAGAGTTGAGACTTTTCACTTTGAAAGTCGAAAACATGTAACTGAATATGACGATGTAATGAACAAACAACGACAGGTTGTCTATGCATTACGTCAAAGAATTCTAACGAATGAATCTGTTCGTGAAGAAGTTCTAGGAATGATCGATGATTTAGTTGAAGATTCAGTCGTCCAATACTGCCAGGAAGAAGGAAAGCCTTCGACTTGGAACATTCCTGACTTAGCTGAGAGATTTAAATTCTTATTTAATATAGATCCAAACATTACTCAGGAAACATATCGCGATAGACAGGTTTTATTTGATATACTAAGAGATCGAGCAAACAATCATTACTTAGCTAGATTAAGTAGTATCAATGAGAAACTTGATGAGATTGCTAAGGTTACACAACGGGAGGATTCTCCTTTCGTTGTCCATATCTCAAAGGCAAAGGATAAGCCTCTAAACTTCTCAACAATTGAGCAGGATAATCTGATTGAATCCTTAGATCACTATTGGAATATTCATCTACAAGAGATGGATCATCTTCGTGAAGGTATTGGCTTAAGAGGTTATGGTCAGAAAAATCCTCTTCATGAATACCAGAAAGAGGGGTTCACTCTATTCCAGGGTATGCTGTTAGACCTAAGAGAAACAGTAGTCAGAAAGTTATTCTATTATGATGTTCCAGAAGCTTCTGAGCTTATCAAGCATTTCGAAGCTGAGCTTGCTAGAAGAGCTGCCCTTGAGAAACAGATGCAGGCAGTACATCAGGAACAAGAGGAACCTCAACAGCCAGCTGAAGGAAAGATGATACCACTTCCATCAGCAGCGAATCAGATCAACAAAGATCCGATGCAAGAAAGGATTCGCTTAGAAGCTCAGAAGAAAGCAAGAAGAAAAGCTAAGTAAAGCTAGTTAAGTTTTCTTGCTCTTTGATCGAGGCTCAACAGAGCCTCCAAAGATACTTTCTCGCGCAGAGGAACTGATGGCAGCAACTGCTGGATGTTTAATTTTTCTCTCTATACTTAGTGCATAATATGAGGTCTGAAGCTCATCAGATCTACCAACACAGCTAAGTTTATATGATTGAACTAGATCTTCTTCGATAATTGTGGGCATGGCAAAAATCCCTTGGCCAGCTTCCCCGAAGGCTTTTATCAGAGCGCTATCATCAAACTCCCCCTTCACATCTACCTGAATCTCTAACTCTTCTAACCAGTTCTCTAATGACCTACGAAGGGGCACACCCTGAGCAGGCATTAAGAAAGGAGCTCCTTTAAGGGAGGCCGGAAAACCCTCTTTGTATCTAGAAACTAAATCTGCGGTAGCAAAGAAAGATACTCCACAACTACCAAGATGGTGATTATAGGCAGTAACACGCACAGATGGATCGAATGGTGCATCACTAATGACAAGGTCAAGATCATGAACAGCTAGATCTGCTAATAACTTTGTCATCGCACCTTCATGACAAAATATCTTAACTTGAGATAAAGCCTTTAATGCCGGTTGCAATAATCTATAAGCAACAAGTTTTGGAACAGCATCGCTAATGCCAACTTTAAACTCTAACGGTCGGTCTCCTGTATATCCTTTAATAGCGCTCAACATTTCAGCGCCTAAGGAGAAGATCTCATCTGCATATTGAAAGACGATCTTCCCAACATCAGTAAGGACAACACCTCTGCCGGCTCTTACAAACAACTTGTCACCAAGATAGTTCTCAAGGTCACGGAGCTGTGCACTGATTGTTGGTTGAGAGAGCCTAAGCTTAAGACTAGCATTGGTAATGCTACCCTCCTTAGCAACCATCCAGAAGTAATAGAGGTGATGATAATTAAGCCATGCGGTAGTCGCTTTTAGTTCCATATATTTACTTTTTCTATAAGCGATATGAGATGTTTCTATTTACTCTATACCTAATTTACTTAGGATCGACAACAACTCTCCCCTATCACTAATCACTTAGTGATAGGGGAGAGTTAGAAATCTTCAGAAAACTCGGAAAGTTTACCTGTTTTATACTTTGATAGGTTAACCCACCAGAGCTACCCAAGTTCCACTTATATCTGAAATCTGCTAGAAGCGACGGAATGAGCATACAAAGAACCCTAATATCAGAGCTTCCATCAAATATCGGCAAAAAAGTTATAATAAGGGGTTGGTATAACAACCTAAGAGAACTCGGAAGGATCAGTTTCCTAGTACTAAGAGACCGTTCTGGACTCGCTCAGATCGTTATTCAAGATAAAGCTGAACTTAAAAAGCTGTCAGGATTACAAACTGGTACAGTTTTAAGTATTGAGGGAGATGTAAACCAATCCTCTCAGGTAGATCTTGGCGCAGAGGTCATAAATCCTGTTATCACGATTGAAAGCCCAGTAATCGATGTTCCACCTCTCGAGTATTACAAACCTGAGATGAATACTGAGCTAGAAATTATCCTAGATCACCGTCCAGTATCTTTGCGTAATAGAAAAATTCAGGCTGTTTTCAAAATTCAGGCTGAAATTATGCATGCATATAGACTTTATATGCATGATGAAATTGGAGCTGTTGAGTATTTTCCTCCAAATATGATCGGTGCCTCCTCAGAAGGTGGAGCAGAATTTTTTAAGATCGATTATTTCGACTATCCTGCAACATTAGCGCAGAGCAGCCAGCTATATAAACAGATTATGGTTGGAGTAAATGAGCGGGTTTTTGCATTGGCTCCTTTCTTTAGAGCTGAAAACTCAAATACTGTCCGGCATCTTACCGAGGGCAAACAGTTAGAGTTTGAGTTCGGCTTTTTTGATAACTGGCGTGAAGTACTAGATATCGAAGAGGGTGCAATCAAATATATTATCTCTTTCCTAAAAAAGAACTGTCATAAGGAGATTGAGATTCTAGGAGGCTCTCTTGTTACAATTCCTGAAGACCGCCCTTTCCCAAGAGTAACATTTCATCAGGCTCAAGAGATCTATTTTGAGAGAACCGGTGTTGATGAACGAAATGAACCAGATCTCTCACCCGCAGCAGAAAGAGAGTTATGTGCCTATGCGCTAGAGAAGCATGGGACTGAGTGTATCTTCATAACTGACTGGTTAACTAGCAAGCGTCCATTCTACTCATACCCAAGCGATAGCGATCCTACTCTCAGCAATACATTTGACCTGCTCTGTGCAGGTACTGAGATCACATCCGGAGGACAACGACGACATACATACCAATCAATGGTTGATGGTATTAAATCCAAGGGATTGGATCCTGAAAACTTTACTGACTATCTATCAATCTTCAAGTTCGGCATGCCTCCACACGGTGGATTTGGTCTTGGACTAGAGCGTCTTACGATGACTTTGTTACGACTAGCCAATATTCGTGAAGCTTCATTATTCCCATCAGATCCAAAGCGTATTGCTGGTGTAAGACTTAAAGCCAAAATGTTTACTGGTGAACAAAATATAAGAAATGAGATCGTCAGACGGTTACGTGATTGCGCTATCGAGTTTCAACACTTAAAGCACGAAGCCACTGCAACCTCAGAAGATTCAGCTCGCGTTAGAGGTACTGATCTCAGCGAAGGGGTTAAATCAATCATCCTGAAGGGAAAAACTACGAAAAAGAACTACCAGATAAATATCCCAGCAAACTGCAAACTAGATATGAAAGCAGTTAGTGAAGTAGTTGGTGAGAAATGTGAGTTTGAAGAGCTAACTATTCTAAATACTAGATACGGCTTAAATCCTGGTGGAGTACCACCTTTTGGTAACTTACTCGCGATGGATACATATTTTGATAATGCTGTAGCAGCATCATCAAAGGTAGCATTCAACTGTGGCCTCCTTACTGAGTCCATAATAATGCGCGGAGAAGATCTCGTTAAGATAGTGGAACCAAAACTTGGTTCATTCTCTAAGCTTTAAAGCTTAATAGATTTAATTATCGAGCTCCAAGGTAACCGGCAAGTTCATCTAATGAATGAACTATGTCGGCACCAGTTTGTTCTAAAACTCCTGGAGCTTGAAAACCATGAGAGATAAGAACACATCCAATGCCTAAAGCTTGGGCAACCTCAAAATCATGTTGCATATCACCAACCATAATTGTTTGTTGGCGATCTACGCCTGAGCGATTTATCCAATCTAAACCAACCCCGATCTTTCCTCCGGCTGTGTGATCAGGAACTCCAACTACATCTGTCATCTTTGAAAATAAATTAAACTGCTTGGTAGCATAGTGTAAGAGAGCTTCTTGATGAGCAGATAGAATAGATTGTGTAACACCGCCATTACTAAGGTCAGAGACGAGATCTGCAATTCCATCATGCAAGCGACACTCTTCAAGCTCTATATGATAAAGTTGATGAAATCTCTCTGAGATAAGAAGGTACTCTTCATCAGAAGCACCTAGTCCATGAGCATTCCAAAATACACGCGCCGGTATAGTGATCGAATGACGATAAAGATGGAGATCGATCTCAGGCCTATTAAACTCTTTAAAGATCCCATTACAAACACGCCAACACGCATTGCCATCATTCAGCAATGTTCCATTCCAATCCCATACAACGTGCCTGAACTTCATATTGGTCATATCCAAAGCCTTATGTTACATCGATTTAGATTACCCTCATTACCTATTTAAGAGAATCTATTAGAGGTTTTTGCAATAATTTTAGTGGGTTAAATGACAAGACTCTTCTTGATATTAACTGTTTTTATACTCTGCCAATCGGCCACAACTCAGGCAGAGGAGCTTGTTATATCTAAAGCAGTAGCGAAAAGAGAGTCTATTAATGCTACGAGCTGCAATCGAAATTCGACTCTCGGATTTAACTTTGGCGGAGTAGGTCGTATTGGAATCTCAGGATCTCGTTGTAACGGACTCAGCGCTGGAGCAAGTTGTCTTGTAAACATCTCCATAGGATTTGGCCAGAAGAATAATAACCCTAAGAGTTACGACCTAGGTAGGACATCAAACTCATCATTCAACTTCCTCACTCAGTTTAGAGGGCAACCCGTAGATCGCCGTGGCAGGAATAGAGGAATCTCATTTCAACTTGGCTTTATCTGCGATGATGGCAACTCTTACTCCTCTAATAGACGATTTATAAATCCCGGTCGCTTTAATGGAAGGAAACAAAACCAAGAGAGTTGGCGTCGTAACTTTAGTGAGACGTTAACACGTAGAGCTGGCGATTATTTTCAATCAGATAATGGATCTGGAGATTCTCAGGCAGACTGGAAACCGTCTCCCGGAGCTACTTGGCAGTGGCAATTAACGGAAGCCATTGACTACTCTGTAAATGCAGAGGTTTTTGATATCGATCCATTCTCTGAAGATACTCAACCTGATGCAGTATCAACACTTAAGGGAATGAATAAGAAGGTTATCTGCTACTTTAGCGCTGGCACCTTTGAGGATTGGCGCAAAGATGCTCGACTATTCCCAGAATTCATTCAAGGTAATGCTGTTCAGAAAGATGATGATGGAGGAGAAACATGGGAAGGGGAGCGCTGGCTTGATATTAGACAGATAGATCTGCTCCGTCCAATTATGAAAGCTAGAATGCATAGGATGAAGCAACTAGGATGCGATGGTGTCGAGCCTGATAATGTTGATGCTTATCAACCTGATAATAATCCAGGATTTCCAATAACAGAAAACGATCAGATCAACTACAACAAGATGCTAGCACAAGAGGCTCACTCCTTAGGGTTATCAATCGGCCTGAAAAATGCTCTCGATCTAGTTGAGCAACTGGTTGGCGAATTTGACTTTGCAGTAAATGAGCAGTGCTTTGAGTATAGCGAATGCGACAAGTTAGCCCCATTTATACAACAAAATAAGGCTGTATTTGGCGTAGAGTATGAACTAAATACTGGTCAATTTTGCAGTCAAGCAAACGCATTAAGGTTTAGTTGGTTAAGAAAAAACTACGATCTAGACGTTTGGCGGGAGTCCTGTCTTTGATTTATCTTAAAACTCTGGCAGATATAAGAGATGGAACCCTTCTCGGTTTATGTTCATGTCCCATTTTGTCTGCACAAATGCCCCTATTGTGATTTCAATACCTATGCCGTTACTCAGATTCCAGATCAGGAGTATGGCGATGCTCTTCTTGCAGAGCTTGACGCACGCTTAGCGGCAAAAGAGTGGCAAGATAGAAATGTCCAAACTATCTTCTTTGGGGGAGGAACTCCTTCGCTTTTATCTCCAAAAACGATCGCAAGATTTATTAATGGTTTGAGAGGTAGATTAAAATTTAATCAAGATATTGAGATTACCCTTGAGGCAAACCCTGGCAGTACTAGCTATGACCGGTTAGCCGAATTCCTTGCCGCTGGAATCAATCGAATTAGCTTTGGAGCACAAAGTTTTAACGATAAAACTCTTCGGTCTCTAGGAAGAATTCATACATCACAGCAGATCGATCTTGCGATTGAAGACTCTCGTGCTGCTGGCTTCTCAAATATTAACCTAGATCTAATCTATGGTGTTCCAGATCAAAGCATGGAGGAACTATCTGCTGATATCCAGAGATTCATAGCTACAGGTGTTGAGCATATATCTACCTATCACCTGACTATAGAGCATGGCACTCCTTTTTTTGCTGCTCAAAAACGAGGAGTAATAAAGTTACCCGAAGATGATCTCGTAGTTGATATGATGCAAGAAATCTTGGTGCGACTAGAAGAAGGCGGATTTAAACGTTACGAGATCAGTAATTTTGCCCGTTCTAATTACCATTCAAGACATAACTGCGCTTATTGGTTAGGTCATGATTACTTGGGACTTGGTGCAGGAGCTCATAGTTTTTGTCGTTCCTCTTCTGGATCTCTATTTGGAGCTAGGTGGGCAAATTTCGCTCTTCCAAAGGAGTATATAAATAAGGCGACTTCACTAGGTGCTGCAGAATCTTGGAGAGAAGAGCTTTCATTAAGTGACGCAATATTTGAAAGGGTATTCCTTGGAATGCGACTTCTAAGTGGAGTTTCTAAAGCGGGGTTTATTAAACTATTCAACGCTCCGATTGAAGATATCTATGGTGAGGTCTTAGAAGGGCTAATAAAGCAGGATCTTATCGAACTAACTCCGGAAGAGCTCAAACTAACCCCTAGAGGATTGCTTTTAGCTGATTCTGTAATATCAGAATTTGCCAAACCTTGCGTATCAAATGTCACGACTGCTATACCCTCTAAACTATGAATAACTCAACAAATGCCTTCTGCTCTCAATGTGGAACAAAACTTCCAGAAATTGCCAAATTTTGCCCAGGCTGTGGCGTCCAAATCGGATCAATAAGCCGTAAAAATCTTAAAATCTCCCCCAAGATAGCCTTAATTATTCTCTGCCTAGCCGCTATGCTCTGGGTCCCAGCCTGGAGTTTTCAAGCTTGGAAAGCTGGCAAAAAACCTACTACAACTATTACCAAGGAAGACTCAGCTTCTCACTCCAAAGAAGCTCCAAAGCTTGATCCTGCTCTAGCATCACTAAGACAAGAAGCGTTGAGTAAGCAGGGTGATATAAATGCTCAGCGTGCATATGCTGATGCGCTAACTGAATCCCTCCGGTCAAATGAAACTCCACCTCAAGAGCTTATATTTGAAGCTATTGAAGTATTCGGAAAGATTCTCCAACAGAATCCAACCGATGGTGATGCGTTAATTGCGCTTGCTGATATTTCATTCGAGCAACAGGTTTTTGTAAAAGCAGTTGATTATTACGCTCGTTACCTATCACTCAATCCAGATGATAATAGTGCACGAGCTCGCTATGCTAGCTCTTTAGCATTTAGTGCTAAATTTGAAGATGCCTTAAAGGAGCTTGATATAGTTCTCTCCAAAGATCCAAAGAACTTTCATGCAGCAGCTTATAAGGCGATAACATACGCTCAAATGGGAAAGAAGGATGAGGCTATCAAAGAGGGAGAAAAAGCTATCCTTCTTGCTCCATCTGATGAATCGAAAGAGAGATTTAATAACTTCTTAACTGAGATTAAATCATCTGAAGTACAACCAAACAATCAAACACCTCAGAAGGCAGCAGTTATATCCTCTGATACTCCACAATTTGTCTCAGAGGTAGAATCGTTAATTAAAGGAAATCAAGTAGCTGGAAATAAGTTTACAGGAATCAAGATGCTTGATGCAGATAAACTTCAGATAGAGTTCGCGAACTTCCCAATGCAGGCTATGCCACCATTTGTGCAGGATAAATTTGTAAACTCGATTAAAGAGAAATTAAAAGGTTCGCCAATCAAGACTATTGTTTTCTTTGACAGCGCAACTAATCAAGAGCTTCTTACATCTAAGTTAGATTAGAGAGTATGACGACAGTGAACATTCCTGGAGCAAATCCTTTGAGTGAGATCTCCTGGATAGTCTTTGATGTTGGACGCGTAATAATTAATATCTATCCTGAACAAACAATCTCAGACTTTGCTAGCTTAACCGGCAGAAGTGAAGAAGAGATCTTCCTATATCTATCTAAATCACAATATGGAGATCATAGTTCAATCTTTGATGCTTTTTCCTGTGGAGCCAAAAGCGAAGAACAATACATTGCAGAAATTAAAAAAAAAAAAAAAAAGCCAGTTAGTGCATCTGATCTAATTAAGGCAGACCAAAAGACTCTCGGTGAAGATATAGAATCTAGTGTTGATATTCTAAAATCTTTATATGGAAAGTTTAATTTAGCCTGTTTTTCTAATACACATGCAATCCACTGGAATAAACTACGCTCTGAAAGAGATTGGTTTAAATATCTCTCCTTTGTTTTAGCATCACATGAAGAGCGCTTAGCAAAACCAGATCCACGAGTATTTGAATATATGAACGATCTATTAAAATGTACGCCAAAGAGCTGTTTATTTATCGATGACATGCAGGAGAATATTCAAAGCGCAGAGAGCTGTGGATGGAATGCCATTCATTGCACTAACCCAACTGATCTACCTAGACAAATTAGAGAGTGGATAAAAGAATAATTATCCCTTCCTATCCTTATATCGACGAATGTTATAGAGCTGACCCTCAGAAATACCGTACTTCTCTACAACTCCAATCCTCTTATATAGATCTTCAGCAGAGGCTTCGCCTTTTATTAAAGCAGAATATCCTTCCACCTTTCGTCTAAGTTGATCCATGTCCTCAAAAAGAGCTTCTAATCTAAAATTCCTTACTCCAAGCTTTAATAGATCAGGGATTAATCGAGAAGCAGATTGTGGGACACCATGAAACATAGTGTTTCGACACTCAGCATCAGGCTTTAGCGGATGCAACAATCCATCTGGTCCTTTTAGCTCTACTCTGTGTTTTTCACATGGCTTGCCACAATCCTTAAAGGAGGTGCCATTACTTAAGAATGCTGCAAATACACAGTGCTCCATATGAAATGAGGGCATATACTGATGAATAGTAATCTCGGCTTTACTACCATCTGATGCAGAAATTAGATCCATCAGCTGTTCTCGATTCAGATCGTAAGATGGGCAATAGCGCGATAATCCCTTATCCATCATCCACTGAGCCGTAAGAGAATTTGCTACATTAAGACTGAAATCTCCAATCGATGGGAAACCAAGCTCTTTGAAATAATGTAAAGCTCCGAGATTTCTTACTAAGACAAAATCTGGCTTCAATCGACGGATATAATCTAGATGTCCCATCTCTCCTGGTTTAAGGATTCTAGTAGTAGCAATTCCGCATCTCTTGCCAAACGATCTAATTCTCTCTAGCGCTGGGCCGTATTCCTTTCCAAACTCAAAATCAAGATAAACAGTTGAGCATGGAAGATCTTCTAATGCATCAACCTGAGAATAATCTCTTATCAAAACATGTAATTCACCTACTTGCTCTTGAGCGTGATCTACTGAAGAAGCTCTAGAATTTAATAATGCTTCAACATCGGCTACTTTTATATCCCGACTTAAAATTGACTCTCGCTTTAGATCTAACGCAGCAATTCCATCACGCTTTAAAACTTTAAGTACTTTGTTATGGATAAAAGCATTATTAGGAAGGGAAGCACTAAATCTGTTAAGTTCATAAGGAGTTCCACCTAAAGCTCCTAGTACCCTTTGAACATCCTCTTTTGATAATGGGGCATTTCTAGATTCTTGCAGGATTTCACTGCTCTTAACGAAAATATCATTTGATCCATCACTAATTTTTAAAGTTAATGGATTATTAAGACTACCAGAGACCTCCATTGAAATTGGAATCTGCTTGGCTAGCTCTTTATCAGTAAAGGTTCTTTTCCAACGAATATGCGCTTTAGGCGCAGAATTCATGAAGACTCTCATTCCTCGCGAGACCTTTCTGAGGTCTGCATCTCTACTGAAATTTAAGCGATATTGATCGCGCCCTTCCGGCACAACTTCATAGACATTTGCACCAACTTCAATCTCTCTCTCAAAACTTGAAAATAACAGGCCATCTCCTGGAGAGATCTCAATTTTTGACCTAACAGTAATACCGCTATGAGTGACTTGAGTAACCTCTCCTAATTCAGTTCCGTGGTGATTTCCATATCGGCCATCAACTAACATTTGATGGTTAACGCCATCCATCCATCCATTAAAGAATCCCCTTGAATAAAGGAGTTCTAGATCTTGAATCTGAGAATCAACTGGTAACCCACGAGCTGCTCGAGAATATGTACTAACTGTAGCAGCTACGTATTCAGGAGACTTTAGTCGGCCTTCAATTTTAAAGGAGTCTATTCCTATATCAACTAGTTGAGAAACGTTTTCTACTGCGCAGAGATCTTTAGGAGATACAAGGTATTTACTATCAACAAGATCTTTTACCTTACCATCGACAATTAACTCATAGGGTAGACGACAAGATTGCGCACACTGCCCTCGATTAGCTGACCTACCTCCCATACGCTCTGAAGTAAGACACTGTCCTGAATAAGACACACACAAAGCACCATGAACAAAGACCTCAAGCTCTTTATCAGTAGCTTCTCTGATCTTAGCCATCTCTTTTATAGAAACTTCACGGCCTAGAACATATCTTTCAATTCCTAGATCTTCCGTACAAAGAATCGCTTCTCCTGACGTAACTGTCATCTGCGTTGAGGCATGTACTTTCTGTGTTGGACACAATTTTTTAATCAACTTAACGAGTCCGATATCTTGAACGATAAAGGCATCTGGTCCTAACGGAATAACATCTTTTAAGAGCTCTACTACCTCTTTAACTTCACGTTCAAAGATAAGAACATTGAACGCGATAAAGACTCTAACTGAATAGCGGTGACAAAGATCAATAATCTGCTTTAATTCTTCTAAAGAAAAGGTAACCGTACGCCCTCTAGCATTGAATCCAGGCATACCCAGATAAATTGCTCCTGCACCATTATGAATGGCGGCCAAACACATCTCCATATTGCCCACCGGGGCAAGGATTTCTGGCATTTTTTGAGCGTTGGTTTTCATGAGAGATGAGGTTACGAGGCTAATTAAAGATAGTCAAACCAAGGCCTTTAGACCAAACCTAACGAAAAGAAGAAAACAAAAAGCGATATAAATGTGAAGATTGCGTACTTTAAACACTCCTGTGATGGCTGACCTTCGCGATTGAAACCTTTGAAACAAACTAATAA
>CAZTER010000002.1:0-22003 GCA_964612045.1 uncultured Bdellovibrionales bacterium | reverse complement strand
CACCGGATATTTTGAACCAAGAATAAAGGGCTCGTATAAACCGACTAAGAGATTTACTCGAGCTATCTATAGAAAACCGTCAGATCTAAAAAAAGTTATTATACGACAGTTCTCTGATAAATTTGAGGGACAGGATTCATTACGAGCTCGAGTTGATGGAGAGCAAGTTCTTCCATATTTTACGAGAGAGGAAATTGATTCAAAAAACAAACTCCAGAGAAAAAAATTGGAGATCTGCTGGGTAGATCCGATAGATGCCTTTTTTCTTCAAATTCAAGGATCCGGAGTTGTTGAGCTTCAAGGAGGAAAGGAACTTTATTTGGTTTTCTCAGAAAAAAACGGGCGAAAATACGAAGCTATTGGAAGATTTCTACGAGAAAAGATCGCTCCTGAAAAGATTTCAATGCAATCGATAGAGAGATATCTCCGTTCTCTGGCGCCTGAAGAAGCTCAGAAGATAATGAATCTTAACCCAAGCTATGTTTTCTTTAATACTTCAAAGAAGCGTGCAATTACCTCGATTGGTGTTCCAGCAACTGCAGGAAGGACAATAGCAGTTGATGCTAAGATATATCCCAAAGGGGCATTGGCATTTCTCTCTTTCGATCGATCAGAATCTTCCTCAGTAAAGGGAAGGTTTGTTTTTGACCAAGATGTTGGAGGCGCCATAACTGGTCCCGGACGAGTAGATCTGTTTTGGGGAAGTGGGGATGTTGCAAAGCAAGGAGCTGGGATGATGCAGCAACGAGCTAACTTATATTATTTTGTCCCAAGAAAATAAGCTTGGAACTATTAAGCCAATAATAGTTGGTCGAATAACAATTTATTATAGGGCTATTTTTTTTGTGTTAGATCGATTTGTGACAGGTCATGTTTGCTGAGATTTCTGTGCTGTAGTCTGATCTTGATTAGATCAAGAAACATATGAAGGGAATCACCCACTAAGTTTACCTTTGATCCCGAGATGTTTCTCCAGTTTATTGGAATTTCAGCGATCTTCATTCCAACTTTTTGAGCCATATGAAGGATCTCAACATCAAAACTAAATCTCTCTGACTTTAATCTGCTAAAGAGGAACTGAGCTGGTTCTCTCTTGAAAAGTTTGAAACCACACTGAGTATCCGCAATGTTTGGTACTGCTATACAGTTTGCAAAGAAGTTAAATACTCTTCCCATGGCTTTACGTAGCGGAGAGGTAATTACATCGGTATCTTTTGCGAAGATCGCTCTCGATCCTACTGCAATATCAACCTCTTTCATTGCATTCTCAAGACGTGGAAGTTCAGTGATAGAAGTTGCTCCATCTGAGTCCATCATAAGTACCCAATCTTTAGAGCTGCGCAGGACGCCACTCTTAACGGCAAATCCTTTTCCTCTGTTAGCTCCATAGCTGACAACATCAATTCTGTTTTGATCTGCTTTTAGTTTGTCAGCAAGCTCCTCTGTAACCTTGATAGTTCTATCAGTGCTTCCATCATCGACAACTAATATCTCGAAGTCACGTTGTTGTTCACGTAGGAACAGGTATGTATGTTCCAGAGTTGGAGGTAGGCGAGTTTCTTCGTTATAGGCCGGCATTACAACTGATAGGCTTGGTAGCCTGGATTCCATCTTTTGGTTCATATTGATCTAATAGTTGTCAGCTTTAATGCCATGAACAACGCATTGAGCAGCTTTATCTACAAGTTCATTAGAGTAAAGCATACTTGGCTTAAAATCCTTTATTGATACGATATCTAGTCCACGATCTACTAACTTTCTATTAGTTGTTGTTGTGGATCGAATAAATGAGACAGTTAATCCTGACTCTACTTCTATTATCTTAGTATGAACAACTAAAGAGTCCATTCCTTTTAGAGGTTCTACATATCCAACTAAAACTAGGTCATATCCAGCTTCGCGTGCAAATGATATTGCGCCGAAGTTGCCTGTAAAAAACTCATCTTTTTTGCCGGGCCAATCAACTCGATTAAAAACCTCAACAATCGGCACAAGCTCAGTACCTAAGAATTCTCTTTGAACTGACCAGGCTAATTGATTACCTAATCCCGGATGTTCGGAGCTTTGTGAGGCAAGATTTGCCGGAACTGAGAATGGGACCACAGCCATTCTTACAGGAGCCTTAGAGTGAAATCGGGCGTTTATAAACTCATCTATCTTTTGATCGACGTAAGCACGAGTCTTGCATGTCTCTGTCAGGTGTCGTTCGTAAAATGCGCAACTGCCAAAGGAGAGGCAGAGCGTCAAAAAAATGACACGACTAATGATACGGTTCAGGAAACTATAGTTTAGGAATCTCGGAGAGTTGAAAGCCATGGATAGCCAAAATAAAGGAAAAGTTTCTATATATCGGAATACCCTTCAAGGAGTATGCCACATCATGGTGGTAATGCTAGTACTCCTTTCTCTCTCTGGATGCAGCCGCCGTTATTCGGATCTTCCTGCATATTGGCCAATTCCATTTAGAGAGTATGACAACTCCTCAGTCGGACGGTTTAAGACAAGTTATTTAGCCAAGCAGATTGATGAATATTATAGAGGAACTAGCCCAGGGCCAATCGGAGTGACTACCTTAGTGAATCTCGATGATCTCTATACGACTTCGACATTCGGAAGAGTTTATGCTGAGCAGTTGATGGGTGAACTGACTATGCTTGGTTACGATGTTGTAGAGCTACGTCAGAGTGACGCTTTGAGATTTTTAAGAGATGGTGGTGAGTTCGCTCTTTCTCGAGAGCCGCATGCTGTCCGTCGAACCCAAGAGTTGGGTGGAATAGTTGTTGGAACATATGTAGCTTCTCCAGACCGTGTCTATGTGAATGCGAGATTGGTAGACCCAGCGAGTGCAGTCGTTCTTTCTGCTGGTTCAGTTGAGATGGGGAAGACTAGAGAGCTTGCTAAATTGCTACGCACTGGTGGCACTCCTGGAACAATGGAGCGTATTCCGGTTAAGCATCTAGCATATGGAAGTATTCCGCTTACTTCTTTAACTGGAAATGGCAAGTTGTATGATCTAGAGGAGAGCCCAGGTGGTAAGTATGGTGTTCAGCCAAAGCTAGCTGACTCGCTTAAGAAGTAATAGTACAGAGCGGATCGAGATTTTCCTGAAGTAAATTAGATAATATAACTCGATGCGGGGACTTTGATGTCCCCGCAGTCTTTTCAACTGGCAAACTGTTGATAAAATTACCCTTAGTGGGATTAGTTCTCTTAATTAAGAGCAAAAGCTTTCATATTTAGTTTTCTCCCTAATTCTTTAAAAAATACTTTAACTTGGGCTTACAAACGGTTAGTCTAATACGCGGTTTTGCTACGACTATTATTCGGATTCTATGGTTTCAAATCTGCAAGAGACACATTTTTGGTTAGGAACACATCCCTACATGGAGTGTGAACTAATCTTTTCTCCAGATATCGTAGAAGATCGGTGTGAAACAGCCAAAATCGTAATTTATGATGCAGATGGCGAAGTTGCAAATGAAGCTACTATTGGAGCAACTCACGGAAATCCAATTACTTTAGAGTTAGCCCCATTGATGGGAGGAGCAAAATCAGAATCAGGATTGGTTCACTCACACCTTGCAATAGAGCATTCAACCACAAGTAGGGTCTTTGTGAGAGGGCATACTCGAGCTGGTGCTGCTTTTTTAGAACCTGTAAATATTGTTGATCAAGATCACCCTGCATTTTTCCCAGTTTGCTTAGAGCGCGCTAAGATTTCCATGATCTCACTAGTTAACTTAGGAGATTCGGATCTTACAGCTCGAGTTAGGTTGATTATTAGTGGAAGAAATCCAGATGTTTCAGTTGTAATTCCTGCACGAGGTTCGCGAGTAGTTTCGTTGGAAGCTGAGTTCGGTGAGTTAGCATGGGGAGATTCTGTCGGTGATGGAGATAGGGAAGAGAAGCGAGGTTATGTTCGGACTTCAATTCGTGGGGAGGGTAAAATAGGAGTTAGCTCATGTTCAGCGTCTCAACGTGGCGCAGATGGATTGATGATATCTGGAATAGGCCGTTAGGAAGTATGCAGCATACAGTTTATTGGTTGGGTTTTTGTATCTCTGGTACCTTACAGAGAAGCATCCTGCATTTTGCTCCATCATCCAAAGGGATTGCGGCTCCATATCCTACAAGTTGTAAATTAACTCTTTTTTCAAATGAGGGAATCTCTAAGTCAGTTACCCTTGATGGCTCTCGTCTTGGACAGCCAGATGGTCTTTGGATCGACTACGCTTTTAAGTTTATCCGAGATAAAAGTGGCTTATATGGACTATTAGTCGAGTTGCATGCAGTTCAACCTAGAGTAGATCTGGATCCCTCGTCTTGTCTGATCGAAGTGTCATCAAATCCGTTTATCGCTACATATCGTCCAGCAAGATTAAATGCAGATGGAGTAGCTTCGGCATCAGGCGCTGCGCCGATAGTTATAGATCCATTTATGAAGAGCTCGTTAGTAGTAGTTAATGGATCTAATTGTGATTTTGAGCCACGCTTTAAAAGAGCAAAGTTAAGTAGTGCAGGAGATAGCGAATACAGCTCTATGGGAGTTGGTTTAAGTAAGAGAGGCTCGATTGTTGAGCATGAAATTGAACCGGAGTGGATGAATAATGCCCTCCCTCTTGAGACAAGTTTTGGTCTCTTTCGGAGTGGTGGTATTAGTTGGGATGGGGATCCTCCTCCGGGTGTAGTGGCATATATTCTGTATAGAGAACCTAGTCAGGGAACTCCACTTTCGGTGTGCGCACTATGACGATCTTTGTACTTGCACCTTATGGTTCAATGAGTCCAGAAGTTGGAGTTATCTATCTTCTTGCTTTGTATCTTCGAAATAAAGGAAACAACGTAGAACAGCTACGTTGCAATGGCCTATTAACTCTATGTGATCGTGATGGAGAGAGTAATTGGCGTAGATCTCTAGATAATTGTTTTAGCTGCATTCACGAACAGCGTGCTTTGCAGAATTGGGGAGGAATCGCCTCTCGTGATCTGTCTAGACTTCTTCCTCTTGCTGATATGACAGAGATCTCTCAATGGAGCAGTTTAACTAACCTTCAAGAAGAGCAAGGATTTGTCTTCCAGCAAACAGATTTAAATGAAGGTGTAAATTATTCATTCCGGCAGCGATTTGCTGGAGCTGATTTTGATCTAAAAAACAAACAACATGAACGTTTTATGAGAGGTCTGTTGGCTGGTGCTGCAAAGATGTTGGTTGCTGGTTCAAGGTTACTTAAAGAAGGATCTCCTAAGGCGCTATTAGTAGCGGAGCAGGATTCGTTCCTTGTTCGTGGTTTTATCTCAGATCCGGCCTGGAATAGTATTCCAAAACTATCTTTTTTAGCTGATGTGTCACGTAGGGCAGTACGCATAACCCAACTCGGATCAGACTTGTGTTTTGATTGTCCTATGATAATGGAAGACATTGTTTCGCAACGTAATGATCCTAAGACATGGCCAAAGGAATTGGTGGCTATTTTAGAAGGCGCCTGTTCCTATTTCCCTGATAGTATCGGATAACGACACCAGCTTTTAGGATCTAGACTGTATTCATCTAGGTGGAAAGAAGGTGCAGATCGTTCTCGTTTCCACTGACTAGAGCGCCAAAGTTTAAAAAACTTTTCAACAAACTTTTCAGCATCCTGAGCAAAGTTAGGGAAAGAAAGTTGTAGATTTGAAATTATCTTAGTCCTTGGTAATCGTTCGTATACAAAGCTACGCTCAATAAAATTTAAGATATCATATGGCATTAAATCGCCTTCATCTGTTTGATGTTTCTCAGGTGGTAAAAGTTCTGCTGTAGGAGCTTGGCAATTTATGAATGAAAGTTGTGGTATAGGACCTTGCTCTTGTAGTCCTGTACTCTCCATCCAAGTTAGCCACCTTCGAATGAATGATTTATCAACACCAGCAATAGGAGCTAATCCACCACTTGTATCTCCGTCCATAGTGGCATATCCAACAGCAAGTTCACTTCTGTTAGATGTAGTAAGTAGTAATGCACCTACAGTGTTCGCAATAGCCCAGATACTTGGACTGCGAACGCGAGCCTGAATGTTCTGAAGTGTAATGCTATCTTTTTCCCAGGTTAAGCTTCTACCAAGAGACTCTTCACAGATGCTTCGATAAGCTTGGAATTGAGGATCTAGATCAATGACAGCAAACTTTGCTCCACATGCTAGAGCAATTTTTTGGGCAGCTTCCTGTGTAATTAAGGAGCTATTACATGTTTTCTGGTAGGCTGTTATTAAGATCGACTTAAGATCGCTGCCTTCCTTGAATAAGGATAGTTTTTGCTTGATGTCAGGAATATAAGAGAGTTTTTTCTCTGCCTCATCAAGCGATAGATCGGACAATAACAACTTAAACATGAGTTGAACTAAAACACATATGGAAGCTGAATCCGCGCCACCGCTAAGTGATACTGCAAATCCATTTGAATAGCTTTTTCTTAGGTAGTCAAACAATCCAAGTGATGTAGCTCTTGAAAATTCCTCGAATTCAATCCTTTCAAGATCTGCTTTTGATATTGTGTCTTGGTCTGTTTTAATTAATTGGCAAAGTTTTTCATCTTCGCTCAATATCGTTTTAGGAAGAGAGAGATGAACTTTTACTAGTAGATTAGGGTCCCCACAGTATGGAGTGAGTGTAAGTTTTTCTATATCGATCGAAGTAAGTTCATTGTCTGTATACGTAAACCGTTTACCGCTTTTTATGATCTTTCCATCAATAGCTAATATTCTATCACCGCCATAGATCGTTCGTCCTGATTCACACCCCAGGAGGTTAGCAAATATATAGACGCCATTCTTTGATCCTTCGCTAACTAGAGATCTAACCTTAAAATGTTTTTTCTTGGCAAAATGGCTGGCGCTCGGATTACAAATTATTGTGACTCCGCGCTTTTTGAGATCGATTGCGTGTCTTTGTTCGACCCATGCGTCATGACAGATTTCAAATCCTAAATTTATTCCGTTAAGATTAAATACTAAATCTCCTACTGGAAGTTTATCGCCATACCAATCGATTGAGGTAACTTTTCCAATAGGCCACGGATGGAACCATCTCTGTTCGTAATGTACTCCATCGTTGCAAAGATATTTTTTTAGAACTATTCCAGTAGCTTTTCCATTAACAGCAATGAGGACTCCGTTATATAGACGATCTTCTATCAAGATAGGGATTCCAAGGTTACATGCTAATCCCGTGGTGTGATTTATTAATAATTTTGCAGTTTCTAGAACCTCTTTGATAAAGCTATGATCAAGAAATCGGTCTTCACATCCATAGCCAGAAACTGCAAGCTCTGGAAGGCAGATGATAGAAACGCCAGATTTCCTAGCTTTGCTTAATAATTCTTTAATTCTATCTGAGTTTCCTGTTAGATCATACGGAGTTTGGTTTAATGAACCCGCCGCAACTCTTATTTGTTCGAAACTTTGATTGTCGTTCATACAGATTAGGGAGTAAACGATATCATCCGCTGTATTATAAGCCAATCGCTATGATGTTGCCTGTTTTGTATCTTTATGTTGGCAATGACTTCTTACAGGACATTTAAGGCATTTTTTAGGATGTGGAGCAGGCGTAGCTGGTATTCCCTCTGTAATAGCACGCATATTATCTACTAAATTTTGTAGCCACTTCTGCTTCTCAGATGTGTTATCTATCTTAACTTTGCGACGGTGTTTTCCTAAAATTAAGTAGCCGTATGGTGGTTTAACCCCTTCACACTCTTCTATTAGCCGCATATAGACTAAAAGTTGTGCAACATATCGGTCTCTGATCTTTCTTGCTAAAGGTTTGTGTTCTACTGGAATAATAAAACCGTTCTCTTTAATAAGAGCATCTGGTCGTCCTGCTAATCCGAGTCTCTCTGAAACATAATCTTTTGCTGGAGACTTTTCACTACCATCAATAGCAATAGTAGTCGCCACAGTACCAAGTCCTTGCTCTCTTCCTCTTCGTGATAAAGAGCGAATGAAATACTCGAGCACCAATAGGAGTGAGATAAGTAGTACCATCGCTAAAAGGAGCGAGTTTGGATTATTCTCACTCCAATCTGATAGTTTAGTGACAGAGATCTTCATTATAAAGCTTCTGCAATAATTATTATCCCAAGGGTTACAAGAATGAGTGTCTGGATCCCTCTAGTTAAAAAGACAATTTCATCTTGGCCTTCAGCCCATGTGGCATGTAGCTTTTCCCCTTCGGTATGACTCTCTGTAGTATTTGATTCTACTTTTTCTAAATATGTTAAGCGCCAAGATTCTGGGCAAACGGTGTATGCTCCGATCTCACTAGCAGAGAATATTATTTTTCCATTCTTTGAGCGTCGTGCCATATCCGCAGGTTAAAGGATCCTAATTTTTACGGTGTAACGCGGCGAAGAGAAGATAGTAGCCGATTCAGAATAGAGCGCATATCGGAATTCTCCTCGGTTCTTAGCTCAATTGGAGGTTCTTCTACAAGGGGAGCCATATCTGGAGGAGAAGAGAGCTCCTCAGCTGATGCGGAAGATGGAATATGTGCTGTTTCAATTAGGTACTGGGCTTCTGGTGCTTGGTTGTGCGTTAGTCTCCAAAAGGCATACCTAGCGCTTGCGCTAGTAAATTCACAAGAAAGTACAAATCTAGCGCCATCTCGATTGCCGGTTACCCGAACGACGAAATCATCTTTAGACTCTAGGAAGAACAGCTCTTCTAGGATCTCGGTCCAGCCCCTTCTTGCTCTGTAGGCTGACAGCTCATCTGAGTATAGTCCGTGAAGAGAGATGCCCTCTGGATCGTAGCAAACTCCGTCAATTGACTCAATTTCGCTAATAAGATCAGATAGTTGTGTTTCTTGAACAGGAGTATACATAAGAAAATAACCTCTATTAGCCTTTCAAGTGAATATATCGTCACCACTTGTTAATCCCTTAATGCAGACCAGACGTTTAAAAATTATTAGTTTTGTCATATACTCTTCAAATAGCTGTTTGCATGGATGGCTTTCGTACTCTCGAGAGCCTCTCAGGATTATTGACCATTTTCTTTAGGTTTAAATTTTTTGGTCGTTTAACTGAGAAGGTAAGTAGCTAACTACTAATTGAAGCTCGCCGAGATCTTGCTCATAACATTCAAAGTTAGAGCGGACGGAGCGGTATTGTTTAACTTTTTATCCAACTATAACTAGGAAGATATGCGAAACGGAAATAGGGGAAGGATGTCTCGCGGTGGCGGTGGCAGTCGTGGAGGACGAGGCGGACATCATGGACGCGGTGGACGTCATGGTGGTCATGGACGTGGACGTGGTGGAAGACATGGTAGAGGCAGAGGCGGAGATCGTGGAGATCTTCTAAGATCTGCTGAGAGTGGAAATAAGCGTGAGAGAATTGCAGTAGAGAGCGGATTCTTGGTTTTAATCGATCAGTTCATGTTAGCTAATCCACAGTTCATTGATGGACTTTCTAAGTTAGTCGATGAAGCTCCAGAGATGAAGAATGAGATCGTTTCTCGTTTTGGTGGTTGTGTTGTTGAGTTAGAGCCTGGAACATATCGTATTGATCGTGATCCATTCGCTTTCTCAATTGTAATTCACCCTGAAAATATGGATGAGTCCAGTTCAGTAGATCTTGATCGTGCTACTGATAAAAAAGGAGCTCTCTTTGTTGATACCCGTTGTCTTGCTATGATTGACCGAGAGTTGCTTGACGATACCTCTCTTTTAGAGAAGTACCAGCAATTATGGTTCAGTGGTCAGGATAAGGCTTGCCGAGATCTTTTAAGAGATAACGGTGGTGCAGTAAGGTATGGTTTCCAGAGAAACGGTGATGATCTTGAGATTCACCAAGTTCCTAATGAGAGCGTTGTCTGCTTGTGGCCAGTCGGTGGTCCTGTTAAGCAGAGTGAGAACCAAAACGCAGAGAATGAAGGATCTGCTGTTGCAGCTGAGGAAGCTCAGTATTAAGAGATTAATTCTGAGTTATTTCATGGGCCGGAATAGAGTGCATAAAACAGCTCTATTCCGGCCCACTGCATTTAAGAGATCCATTCACTCTTCCTATGTTATATTGGCGATAGTACTTCTATTGTTCCTCCCATCTTGTTTCTCTTTCTCTTCAAATAGCTATAGGAGTGATTTTCTCGCTAATACAGGGCTTAAATTTTCAACACGAAAGGGACAGACTCAAACTCAACTGCCTTATTCTGTCTATGCCGCCTATGATTCACTTTTTAGGCCACTAAAAGGAGGTCGGATTACTTCGCACTATGGGAAGCGCTGGGGACGCTTTCATGAAGGGGTAGATTTTGGTGCTAGTTTCGGAACTCCTATCTATGCTGCTCATGATGGAAAAGTAATATTCGCTGGTTCTGGGCTTAATGGGTATGGCCTAATGGTTGTTATTAAAGGAAACGGAATTTTTACAGTCTATGCTCATGCTCAAGAGCTGTATGTACAAACTGGTGATTCAGTTAGAGCGAAAGAGGCAATCGCAGAAGTAGGAGATACAGGACATGCTTCTGGCCCACACTTACACTTCGAAGTAAGGGTTAATATAGGGGGTGGGGAGTTGTTCGCAGTTAATCCTGCCCCTTATTTCAAGGTCAATTAAAAGGTCTTTATTCTAGCAGGTTTATCTCGATTTCTTTCATCTCATCCATCGTTTGACTAGCAAACTATTGCAAATGATAATTGCATTCCCGAATCGATGATTCAGGGAGTCATGTTGTTTAGGTGAGCCAGTTAGATGTTGGAACAAGCTACCTCTCCCCAGCCTTCAAATGAAATACTTACTTCGTTCTATGACGCTGTAACTGCGCTTGTTGGAATTATTGAAACAAAGATATCTATCAATCCTAGACGTGATGCTGAGGATATAATCCTTAAGTTAATAGATGTTGAAAAAGAACAACTTTCTCAACTTGGAGCTGAACAGGCTCTTCGATTGGTAAGATGCTGCAAGTGTATCCGAGCCGCCCGTGGATTAGGATTTAGTGCAGACGAATTCAAATCTTTTGCTGGTCAAGCGATTCGAACTGGCGGGATTGAAGCCTTCGCAGATGGAGCTTTGCGTAACTCTCTAGAGGATGTTCTGCTCGCACAACCTAAAACTTTTAGAGGAAATTTAATTCAAGATTGGGTTTTCGCAGTATTTAGCTTTGCTAAATACCAAGGTCAAGGGGAATCACTCCTAACTCTTTTTGGGGGTTGGATGCGAGGATTCGACCATGAAGTTAAAAAAGACCGTAACTTACTTACGGAGTTTTTCTTAGGAGATCCGATCCCTCGAGGTAAGCTAGATACGCTTCAGTCTGTTCAGGATTTTGCAAATAGTTGGGATAAAATAGCAGATGCTAGAGTTATAGCTGCTCCTCATGAAAGAGCTGAATTATATAGAACTTTAAGATCACTTTTGAGAGTTGAAGATGATCCAGGGCTATCTCGAATAATCTGCCGATCATTAGTTTCTCCGTTATCCAAGAACTGTGATGGTTTGTTGACGCTTTTGGGGATGTCTCGTTCAAGTGAGGATACTAGAGCCTTGCTATTTAGTTGGGCAGTCATCTTTGAGAGAGAACAACGGACCCTTCGAGCAAAGAATTTATCAATGAGTGATAAGAGTACGATCGTAGAGTTTGATAAAGAACGTGAGAGAATTAACGAAAACATTAGAGAGAGAGTTGGTAAGGCTTTGAGAAGTGCATTGCCGATACCTGAAGGTGATAATGCTAAGCTATCAGCCACAGAGCGTATAATTCTCTCTCTTGTAGGAATAGGACTTTCTTCTGATTCAAAATGGGCGAAGTTATCAAATAGTAAGTTCTTCAAAGAGATCTATCAGAAAGCCCCGGACAAGTTAGTTGAGTTTGTAGAAGCTATTAGTAATCGCTCTCCTGATGAATTGACGGATCTCCTTCCTCGTATTGATGAAGCTTCTTATTTCGATGTTTTTAATGAAAACTCTATCCCTTTAATAATAGCTCTATTGCCAGAGCTTGACCGTCGCGGAGTAGATCTTCATCCAGTATTGGCAGTCGCGAGATCTTATGAAGCAGAACACTCTCCTCGACAACATGATATTGAGAGACCGCTTTCTTTTGATCTCGGCGTCTATTCTATTGAGTATGGTCCTCCAAAGGTGGTGAAGGTTAAGAATGAGTTTATCTTTGCCTGGAAGTTTGACCCTAGATTTGCTGATAAAGTTAAGAAGATATGTAATGACTGTTATTCCCCTCCAACTCCTGAGTCTGGAGAAATAAGAGCAAAAGTTACGCACAATGATATCTATCATTATGTAAGTCGATATCTGGCAGAGCATCGTAATTTTTATGTTGCTTATAGGATTCTTGGTAATCACAAGATTTCACCAAATTTCATGTGGGATGACAGTCCCTTTTTAGATCCAGAAGAGAGATCACAAGCAAGAGAAGAAACTTTATCTTTAATGCGAAGAAGTTATGATCTCTCTTTACGTTTTTTTACATTTTTTGATGTAGAATCAAAGCGTGCGCCGGGACATCAGGCTTCTTTGGTAGAGAGA
This sequence comes from uncultured Bdellovibrionales bacterium, assembly GCA_964612045.1. Taxonomy (GTDB): domain Bacteria; phylum Bdellovibrionota_C; class UBA2361; order UBA2361; family UBA2361; genus CAZTER01. Next base: position 9,483 of record CAZTER010000002.1, on the reverse strand, counting down.
TTTTTAAAGAGTAGTTTTAACGAATGCCGTGCTTTACCGGATACAAAGAGCCAAGCTTTTCCTGGGAATGGTTGGTTTGCTCAGGGATTAAAGCTAGGAGAATTCGGTTTAACTCCAGCAAGGCTTGCTGAGATTTTTGGATCTCAAAGTGAGGTTATTAACTCGCTATCTCAGATGAAAATTCTAGTAACTCAAGGGCTCGTTGCTATTTGGTTCGACGGTGATCGTGCAGTGCGTATAGATGATAAGCCTCAAGCTTGGGTCTTTTTTAATCGTCACTTTATGCCGTCAGGGCAGTATGTTTCCGATTTGGTTGATGTAGCCCATATCGAGTATTTAGTAGATGACTTGCTTAATCATGGTGCAGTCTTCCGTGATGCTAAGCAGTTCGGAGAGCTTCTTGGTTCGGAAAGAAAAAATATAGCTTGGATTGGAAATATCACTGGTTCGCTATCTAACGCTTATTCTTATAACTCAGGGCCATTCGAAGGTGAGGCATATTTTAGTGGACGTGAAGTTCGTGAGCCAGGGGGGCATGTGCATAAACACTATCTTCTTGGGCCTGCTAGTAATTCAGTAGAGGTTTTAAAAGACTTCAAACGAGCGCATGCTAATGTCTACTCAGCCTTTTTAGAGCTTGAGTTAGCTTTGACTGCTGGATTTTTATATACGTACTCTCTCTATAAGAAAGGTTTCTCGAAAGGAAGCTTACTGCCAACCGAGAGAGCGAAATTCAGTGCCTTAAATATCTCAAACTTACCTGGAATTAATATGAACCATCTTCTAATGCTTTCGTATGCAGAGGATGTATATGCGGCTGTTAAGAAAGGAGCAATTGCTCCGCATAAAGCCTCAATTCTTGCACTAGAAGATCCATTGATGTTGAGAGGTGAGAGTCAGAGATTGGCAATAGATTGTGGAGACCTAACAATTCGTACCTGGAAGAATGGTAAATGGCTTGAGATAGATGACTTAAAGGAACATTCTTATCCTAAAAGAGCAGAGGTTTTTTGGCGTTATTTCGGAGTCTTTATAAATGATAACTCTACTGATTTAAGGTCACTTAACCGTAATTGGATTAATTTATGATGATGGCTTCACCAGCACCAGCAAAACCAAAAGAAGCGCCGGTACCAACAAAGCCGCAACCGCCTAGTAAACCTATGCCAGATCCTGCGCCTGCTTTGCCTCCTGCGCCTCCTGCAACACCTATAAGGAAAGAGCCCCCCGCAATTCCAGAGACTATTCCAGGCCCGAGTTGTCCAATTAGGTTGCCAAGTGTTCCAAGAAGAGATGAATAGATATGATCTGTCTGCGCTATTTAACGAAAGCTGTAAAGATTGTGTCTATGACGACATTCCATCTCTCTCCAGCCCAGATAATTAGAAATGATATGGTGGTGGAGTACATTCCCAATAGATAGATTAGAGCAAACCTGTATCCGCCTCTCAGTGAAGTAAAATCAGATTGATGTGGTCCAATATCCTTAACTCCAAGGGAGAGATCCATTCCGTATGATAATGCTACTAATCCGATCCATAAATTATGTGAGCCGTGAAAGATTATATATCCAGCTCCAAGCGCCGGAATTGTAAAGATCGGAAGCCAGTAGGGAGCTAGTGCAATTGTAGAATTATGGTGAGCCGTAGATTTATAGTACTCATACTCAAAGTGTCCGTGGTCTTTTCTTAGATGCATTCCTCTAGGTTTATTTCCAACCAGATGTGAGACGAAGGAATGTTTAAACTCATGAATAAAAACTGAAACCTTTGGGGAGATTATAAAGTTGGTCAAAACCCAACCTATCGCCAAAGATGCTAGGCATATCCCATAACTTCTAGCAGACCCAATTGATAGTGTGCTTATTGCTAGAATTGGGGAGGTTATTCCAAGGATCGCTAGACTAACGACGGAAGCAAAATAAGCGATTCCGCCATACTTTGTCTCAGACTGAGTTTTCTTCTTCGCTTTTTTAAATAGACTCATTTAGCCAAAGGCTAATTGAGTTCTGTTTAGCTTGCAATATCTAACTCAGTTAGGTACTCCCGCTTTATTGAGCTAGGAATAGTGCTTTTGCTAGATCTAGGTTACTAATTCTGTATCTACCAGATCTCACTTTTGCTTTTAATCTTCTTAACTTTCTTTTTCTCATTGAAACACTAGATGTTCTGTTTTTAATCGTATTACGTGCAACACTCATTTGGATCCTCCCTTAGGAGATCCCCTTATTCATAATCACAACATCCCTGTGTTATGCCATCTTCCATTCGGAAGATCTGTCATCCATTTCCCTTACTTAAGGGGACAATTTTATGCTCAATAATCATCAACTTACAGAGTGTAAGATGAGCTTACTAAGTATATTTAAAGATCGATTAAAACTGCCTATTACTAAACGATCTAGAGCTTAATATTTATCTGATTTTATGAAGAAAAATATGCGAGAAACTTCCATATCTAAGGAATAAAAAATAGAGAAAAGGCCAAGTATCCTAATAGAATACTTGGCCTTTCTGCTTGAGAGAGTCTTTAATTAAAGATTACTTCTCAAGTGATTTAAGAGCTGGCAAGCTATTGCCTTCTAGTAAGGCTAGGAAAGCGCCACCACCTGTTGAGATAAAATCAAACTTGTGTCCGAGTTCCATCTGATGAATTGCTGCGTCTGTATCGCCACCACCAGCAACTTTCAATCCATGAGCTGATGCGATGCTCTCTATCAGATCAGTTGTTCCCTTCGCAAAGTCTTCTTGTTCGAATGCTCCCATAGGACCATTCCATACGATTGTTTCGGAGGTATGAACTACCTGTTTGAATAGTGCGCTTGAAGCTGGTCCAATATCAAGAGCCATTTGATCTGCTGGAACTTCTTGAGCTGGGAATGCTCTTGCCAATCCTTTAGATGTTAGAGATGGAGCCACCATAAAATCAACAGGAAGGTAAACTTTGCACTCACGTCGAGCTAAAGTTCCTAAGATCTCTAAAGCTGTCGGGAATAGATCGGATTCAAATAAAGATCGACCCATCTGCATGCCTTGAGCTGCAAGGAATGTGTTGGCCATTGCTCCACCGATAATAAATTTATCAGCCTTAGTAGCTAGATACTTTAAGCATCCAAGCTTAGTTGAAACTTTTGCTCCACCTAGGACAACGCAGAGAGGTCTGCTAGGATTTAAGAGTGTCTTCTCATAATATTCGACCTCTTTTTGCATCAGAAGCCCAGCAGCTTTATCCTTGAATTTGCTGGCAACTCCGACAATAGATCCGTGAGCTCTATGCGCAGTTGCAAAAGCATCATTTACATAAACATCGCCTAGTCTTGATAAAAGAGAGACAAACTCACCTTCGTTATTTTTCTCTCCGGAGTGAAATCTTAGATTCTCAAGTAATAATGCAGAACCTGGTTGGAGCTCTGATACCATTTTCTCAACCTCTGGTCCGACGCAATCAGGAGCTAGTGGTATATTTATTCCCATGAGCTCTGAAAGTTTTTTTGCTACTGGAATAAGTGAACATTTTGGATCTACCTTTCCAGAACCATCACCAAGGTGAGACATCATAATAGCCTTGCCACCTTTTGAGAGGATCTCTTTGAGAGTTGGAATAAACTGTTTGATTCTGTTGTCATCTGTGATGTTGAGGTTCTCATCAAGTGGAACGTTAAAATCAGCTCGTATTAAGACTCTTTTGTTTGATAGATTAAGATCACTAAGATAACGCATTGAAACACCTTTAATTGTAGACAACAAATTTAAGTTGCGAACCCTTGAGGGACATCTAGTAAAACCGATACATCCTCTGTATCGAAAAAAAGTCTTTAGAGCGCAACCCCGACTATATTCTCTTGGCTAAAAGCAGCAAGAAATTTTTAGTCAGGAATCCCCAACTTGCCGCTACATAAATAATTACAGATCTTGGGGGTCGTAAGGATACCGAATCCCTAAAAGGTTGCCAAGTTCAAGGAGCAAAAATCATAAGATCTTTTTTATCTTATATTCCCGTAGGTTCGTTAATGAAGTGATGCTTGATATTGTGGCGTTTACTTAGTTCGTCTCCAAGCGCTCTTACTCCAAGAGTCTCTGTGGCATAATGACCCGCGCAGATTAAATTTACTCCTAACTCCTTTGCTTCGTGGTACGCCGATTGTTTAGGTTCTCCGGTAATAAACGTATCTATTCCAGATAGAGCTGCTTCGCGTAACCAATCAGTCCCTGATCCACTTATTATAGCAACTTCACCTATAACATTTGGGCCAAAAGGTAGGATTAAATTGTTAGATGAGCCGATTAAACTCTCAGCTTTTAACTTAATATCGTTAATAGTTACCGATGATGAAAATTTACCGTGAATGCCGATTTTTGCGCCACGGTACTCTCCAAAAGGTTTTACCTCAGTAACTCCAAAGTGCTTGGCTAGTAGAGCATTGTTTCCATATATCAAGTGTGCGTCCAACGGGAGGTGACTGGTATATAGAGTGCAACCATTTTTAAGAAGTAATGCTAATTTTCTAGATAGCGCTCCTGTAACAGGATGCTCTTTGCCCCAGAAAAGACCGTGATGAACGATTAAAAGTTGGGCACCATGAGAAATTGCTGCTTCAATGACACTCTCTCCAGCATCGACAGGAGTGGCTATGAGGGTTGTTTCTTGATCTCCTGGAGCTTCAACTTGAACTCCATTGATTGAAGAGTCATGAAATTTTCCAGGTTCTAGAAGGAAATCAAGCTCTTGGCATAATTCTAATGGCTTTTTCATAACATCTCTCACGGATCTTTACTTTGGACCAGATCTGATACGATACTACCGGCTCGATTTAAAGTGTAGCTTAATTAGTTGGTTATATGATGGGTTGGTTTTCAAGAAGTAAAGCACCGAAACCCTCGAGCGATATTCCGGATGAATCGGATAAGCTCCAGGTTCCCGATGATATTTGGACTAAGTGTCCTGGTTGCGGGTTGATGCTTTATACCAAGGATCTTAAGCGGACCTTAGGTGTTTGTACGAAGTGTAATCATCATTTCCGTTTACAAGCTAGGCAGCGTATAGCGCTTTTAGTAGATCGACACTCATTCCAAGAGGTCGATTCAAAGATGGAATCAACAGATCCACTAAATTTTAAGGATTCAAAACGCTATAAAGAGCGTTTAAAGAAAGCAGAAAAAAGTACCGGTTCATCTGATGCTGTCGTGACTGGAAGAGCTAGAATTTTAAATATTCCAGTAGCAATGGGAGTATTTGAATTTGGTTTCCTAGGCGGAAGCATGGGATCCGTTGTTGGTGAGAAGCTAGCTCGCGCAGTAGAGATCGGAATTGAAGAGCGTCGCCCAGTTATTATCGTTTCTGCTTCCGGCGGAGCCAGAATGCAGGAAGGGATCTTTTCTTTGATGCAGATGGCTAAAGTTAGTGCAGCACTTGCTAGACTTGGTCAGGAGCATATTCCTTATATCTCAGTTCTAACTGATCCTACTACAGGAGGAGTTGCAGCCTCTTTTGCGATGTTGGGAGATATAATTATAGCGGAACCAGGAGCTCTTATTGGTTTTGCAGGACCACGAGTTATTGAGCAAACAATTAGACAGAAATTACCTGAAGGGTTTCAGCGCTCAGAGTTCCTTTTAGAGCACGGTATGCTAGATCGCATAGTTCAGCGTTCTGAAATGCGGGATGAGATAGCTCTTATCTTGAAAAACTTTGGTTTCGGCGCTTAATAAACAGTGCTATTTTCCTTCGTGAGAGCTATCTCTTTATCGGGATTGTCTCTTACTTTCTTTTAGTATGACTTTCTTCGGATCTTATTTATCCGAATTCCTTAGGCAAGATTAAAGTTCGATTAGCTTAGGGGAGGAAAGATCTCCTAATTTTTTCAGGTGGGAATTTTGAGATTATGTTTTTAAATTCATCGCGATTTTTTCCTTTGAATCTATCTCCTGTTTCCTCTCTAGCTATTCTATTTGTACTGCTTATTAACTTAAGCGGAGGTTCTGTTTCTGCGCAAAATAGAGTCCAACCACCAGATGATAGAGAGATCTTTAGAGAAGATCTCAAGGCAGAGAAGAGACGTGTAAAGAAGAATCGTGCTCAAGTTACGAAGGTATTACAGGCGCCAACTGGCGAGTTGGATATTAAGGCTCCATCTCTTGAGTTTGAGAAGGAAAAGAACCTCGCAAAAGCGCAAGAAGGAATGATCCTCTCCTACCAAGGAACTCGTTTAGAAGGAGATAAGGGGCAGGTTCAAACAGAGAGCAAAGATACAGAGATTACTGGAAGAATTTTAATGTCTGGTCCAGGAGTTCAGGTCTCAGCTGAGGATACTCGCTATAATTTAGATCGTTTACAAGGAGATTTTAGCTGCGCTTCTGTCAAAATTGAAGACGGAAATTATGAAATGGACTCCAATAAGGTTGTCCAAGATGGAGAAGATACATTCACTCTACAGAAAACTAGATTGTCGACCTGTGAATGTCGATCTGAAGGGCAAGAGGGTGATTGCAAAAAGATGTCTGGCAATAAGCCATGGGAGATAAATGCTTCTACCGTTAGAGTAACTAGAGATGGATACGCGCATGCATACAATGCATGGATGGAATTTGGCGGAGTCCCAATCTTCTACTCTCCTTACTTAGGGTTCCCTGTTAAAGAAAAGCGGCAGAGTGGTTTATTGGTTCCTACATTTGGTCACAGTTCACGAGATGGTTTTAAATTAAAAACTCCTATTTTTGCAGTGACTGATGAGAGCTCGGATCTTCTTTTTGAGCCATTTATTGAAACACAGACAAGGCACGGATCTACTGTGCAATATCGGCAGTCGTTATCTAAGCAAAATAAGATTGAAGCAGTAGCTCTATATTCAGATGAACGCCGTAGAGATGGAGACTTGCGAGGGATAAATACCTCTGGATTATATGCTCCATTTCCTGGTTATCAATATTACGATGATGATCGATTTGCAGGATCTTACCGCCAGTATTGGAGAGGTGATCAAAAGAGTATAATACCTCTTAGTTTTGTCGCTGATATGAATTATGTCAGTGATGATCTTGTATTGCGCGAGATGGATGATGATAGATTTGGAGATCGTACGGAAAAAGATCTCGTGTCTGCTGCTGTTTTAAGTGGTGGACTTGGAAGTGTCGGATCTTTCAGTTTATTAGGGGAATATTCTCAGGCGCTTGATCAAAGAGATGATGACTATGTCGTGCAGAGATTACCGGAAGCAAGATTAAATCTAGCTCAAACCATTCGCCCTTTTGGGTATAATCCATACGGCGCACAACTTAAATTTAAACTTCAAGCTTTAGGAGATCAGTTTTATCGAGCAGAGGGCTATGATGGAACGAGAACTCATTTAGTCCCAAGCGTGACTTTGCCGTTTCATATCAAGAATTACATGCAAGCAGCGCTAACTTATTCCTACCTTAGAACTGATTATTTCCTATCTGATACAACAGTTCCTAATATCGCAACGGAGCAAGCTTTGTTGGATGATATTGATCAACTTGATGATAGAAGTTCAAGAAATATCCCAGTTTTCAGCTATACAATGTCGACGACTGTTGAGAGAGCTTTTGATGTGCCAGAAGATAGCTGGTTGAGATATGTTACAGGTCTTGGGAGAAACACATCATCTGGTGAACTAACTCGCTTAAAACATACAATTACACCAGAATTCAAATTTACTAATATCCCAGATGTCTACCAGGATGATCTTCCAGTTTTTGATACATTGGGGCGTATTCGTGAAAAGCGAGTTTTCACATATGGCCTAAGATCTTCACTTTTTGGAAAATTTCAAGGAGGTGAAGGAGATAGTATTAGTGAGCTTCTGCCTGATGTTGAGGATCTTCCAGCTTTAGGTTCAAGTTCATCTGAATTGCCAGAGCTAGGCGGTGCTTTCGATGGTTTTGGTTTAGGCTCTGATCCGATGGTTCGCAGAGGAGAGACTAGAGAGTTGGTTCGTGCCTCGATCAAGCAGGCTTACGATTACATCGAAGATAAAGAGAACCGTAACCCAGATAGAAATGCATTTTCAGATCTCTCAGCAGAGCTATTTATCTTCCCTTCCTCGTACACTGCATTTGGCTTTGATACCAACTATAATGCCGCTGATGGAGAGGTTGATTCCTTCGCATTTTCAACGCACTTTTTTGATGATCGAGGTGATGCTCTTAGAGGAAGGTGGACATTTGTTCAGGATTCAACCTCAGGACAGAACCAGGTTAGTCAGTTTGAAGGTAATGCTGAAATCAAGCTAGTCGATAGGTTAAAGTTCGGATGGTATGGCCGCTATGATGAGATTGATAGTGAGATGTTAGAGAGTCAGATGGCTCTTAGACTTGTAAGCAGTTGTAATTGCTGGCATGCCGATCTGGGTTATGGAGAGACCCTTAATCCTGATAAAAAAGATATCTTCATTCGCTTTACTTTTTTGGGCTTGGGCGATATTTCTCAGAGCCTCAGATTGGGTAACCAATCGAATCAATAGGAAATTTTGCGCCAACCTTGGTTGGTATTCTTGGAGATTTTAGTGATGAGAGTGCTCGTTACCGGAGCTGCCGGTTTTATTGGTAGTAACCTGGTTAGATTCCTTACTGAGAACAGACCAGAGTGGGAGATCACTGCTCTTGATTCTTTAACTTATGCTGGAAATCTAGAAAATCTTACAGATGTTCTAGCTGGAGAAAAAGTTATCTTTTCTAAGACTGATATTACAGATCAGGAGGAGATAGATAAGTTATTTGAAACATCTAAATTTGCTTTAGTATTTCATTTAGCTGCAGAAACTCATGTTGATCGTTCTCTTTTTGATCCTTTAGCCTTTGTTAAAACCAATGTTGAAGGTACTCAGATACTTCTTAATGCAGCAAAGGCAAATGGAGTTGAGAGGTTTCTTCATATCTCAACCGATGAAGTTTATGGATCTTTAGGGCCTACTGGAAAGTTTAGTGAATTAACTCCACTTGATCCTTCAAGCCCATATTCTGCGTCTAAGGCCTCTTCTGATCTTCTGGTCTTAGCTGCTGCTCGTACTTATGGGATGAATTGTTTAGTAAGTAGATGTTCAAACAATTATGGGCCATATCAATTCCCAGAGAAGTTAATTCCACTATTTATTGCAAATGCTTTGGAAGGCAAGCCGTTGCCGGTTTACGGAGACGGTATGAATGTACGTAGTTGGCTGCATGTAATTGATCATTGCAGAGCTCTTTTGATGATTGCAGAGAAAGGTCGTCAAGGAGAGGTTTATAATGTTGGTGGTTCTGATGAAGCTGAAATTCCAAACATTGTAGTTACTAAGGAGATTATTAAAGCTCTTGGTAAGTCAGAAAATCTTATTAAGTATGTTACAGATCGACCTGGGCATGATCGTAGGTATGCAATCGACTATACCAAGATCAATAGAGAGTTAGGATGGCGTCCGGAGATCGCATTCGTTGACGGTTTAGCTCAAACAGTTAAATGGTATGTTGAGAATCGTGAGTGGTGGGA
>CAZTER010000001.1:0-25695 GCA_964612045.1 uncultured Bdellovibrionales bacterium | reverse complement strand
ATTATGGTTTCGATATGTTTGATGAGGTGCAGCGTTACGCCAGTAAGGTTGTCTCTCAGGTGGAATCTCTAGATTTTGATGTTATTCATGCACATGATTGGATGACAGTACCAGCAGCTATTGCTCTCTCAAAGTTATCAGGTAAGCCGTTTGTTTTTCATGTTCATAGCCTTGAATATGATCGTAGTGGATCTAATGTTAATCAAGAGATCTTCGAGATTGAGCGACAGGGAGTTCATGAAGCAGATCTTGTAATCGCTGTTAGTTATTATACTAAGTCTATCATTCAACAGTGCTTCTCTGTTGGCGATGAGAAGATCGCGGTTGTTCATAACGGAGTGTATGATAGACGACGTAGAAGTTTTGATCGTCCAGCTGAATTAAAAGATAAGAAGGTAGTTCTTTTTCTAGGTCGAGTTACCTTTCAAAAAGGGCCAGATTATTTTGTTGAGGCAGCGGCGAAGGTAGTTGCGCGTGTTCCTAATGCCTTGTTTGTTCTAGCTGGCTCAGGTGATATGTTGGATCGATTGGTTCATCGCACCTCAGAGCTTGGAATATCTCAACACTTTATGTTTCCCGGTTTCCTTCGTGGTATAGAGGTAGAGCAGATGTATTCCGCCGCGGATCTCTATGTAATGCCTTCAGTGTCAGAGCCATTTGGTATCGCTCCGTTAGAGGCGATTCGTTATGAAACGCCTGTCATTATATCTAAACAGTCCGGAGTCTCTGAAGTTCTACGACATGCGTTGAAGGTCGATTTCTGGGATATCGATAAGATGGCAGATCTGATGGTGAATGTGTTGCTATACGAAGAGTTGCAACAGGATATGAATAGTATGGCAAAACAAGAGATCCGTACTCTAAGATGGGATTTTTCTGCTTCCAAGGTGTTAGATTGTTACCGTTCGTTGCAGTTTTAAGCTAAGTATTTTTGCTGAATTAGAGGTGCTGTGCCAGCAGTTTGTTTTTACTTCCAGGTACATCAACCGTATAGGTTGAAAACAGTTCCTTTTGCTTCAATCGAATCTGATCATAGTTATTTTGATGATGTTAAAAATGGCGCCGTAATGAAGAAGGTGGCAGAAAAATGCTATCTGCCGACCAATAACGCCATGCTTAAGTTGATTAAAAAACATGGTGATCAATTTAAGATTTCATATTCGATTACTGGAGTTGCTATCGAGCAGATGCAACAGTTTGCGCCCGAGGTGCTTGATAGCTTCAAGCGCTTAGTTGATACGGGGAATGTCGAGCTAATAGGAGAGACTTACTATCATTCTCTTGCTGCTTTGTATGACCAAGATGAGTTTCGTGCTCAAGCTCGATTGCATCGTGAGCTTATTCAGAGAGTTTTTGGAGTTACTCCAAGAGTTTTTAGAAATACCGAGCTTATATTTAATGAGTATATAGGCTCATTAGCGAATAGTATCGGGTATGAGACAGTTTTAGCTGAAGGCTGGGATGATGTGCTTGGATGGCGTAGTCCAAATTTTGTTTATAAGGTGCCAGGGTCGGATCTTCGTTTACTACTTAAGAATTATAAATTATCAGATGACGTAGCTTTCCGATTCTCTAATAAGGGATGGGAGTGTCATCCACTAAGTGCTGAAACTTATGCCTCTTGGATTCATCGCTTAAGTGGGAGTGGTGATACTGTCGGATTGTTCATGGATTATGAAACATTTGGTGAGCATCAATGGGCAGACTCTGGAATCTTTGAATTTCTAGAGCGGTTTCCAGAGTATCTTTTAAAGCATCCAGATTGGTCGTTCCTTACACCGACTGAAGTGACATCCAAATTCCCTGTAGTAGGAGAGTTGCCTTATACCCGATTAACCTCTTGGGCTGATACAGAGCGAGATATCTCTGCGTGGCGAAGTAATCGGATGCAGGAGCGAGCTCTACACGATGCCTTTGAATTAGGTCCTAAGTTGAGAGCGAGTGGTAATGAGTCGCTATTGCATATATGGAGAAAACTTCTCACCTCGGATCACTTTTATTATATGTGTACCAAGTGGTTCGCTGATGGAGATGTTCACGCTTACTTTAGTCCATATGATAGTCCGTATGAGGCATTTAGCTTCTATATGAATACGTTGCGCGATTTTCAACGGTGGATTGAAAAAGCTCTGTAATTTACGTTACGTTAATAAGTTAGGGTTGCAGCGTACTTATTACGATTTAAATTGATTGATTAAATTCAGCCACTTTTACGAGTTGTTTTTGTCCTCTTTGTGCTCTCTCGGTAGAGAGATAGATCTCTAAGCCTGATCGGTCTTCTCTAGGTTTGATCTCTAATTTCCAAGATTCCTGACCTGGGATGAGCGTAATCAGCTCTTTGTTCCAGTCTGATAACTTATCACCACCTGAAATTGAATCATCAAATGATTTTAACCAGCATGGAAGAAGAGCCGATCTATTGCTGGTGCTTAAATCTAACGTTTCTAATCGTGTAAGGTATTGGTGAAGTAAATTAGAGTCCTCTGTTAATAGACGCTCAACTTCAGATGTCGCATCTTGCTGAGATGTCCAGAGCTGTCGTGGATCTGGAGCCTTTGAGAATAGGTGACGCGCATTAGAGAATGGAGTTTCTGTTTCGAGATTTGTAGGAGGCTTAGAGTAGATATAGCCAGCGTATCGAAATGTCTGTTTATCTGGTGCTTGTGCAGCAAGTTTAATTACGGCTTCAGGAACTAAGTCGCCTTTCCATTCGATTGATCCGCGGAGTTTTGATAGAGCTTTAATTTGATTAGTCGGTGCGCAGAATTTCTCAGTGCCAGGCAAGGCAACTGGAGTTAGATCTTCGTTCTTAATTCTAACGAGGCCCGGAGTAACTTTGAATTCTATGCCACTACTGAAACTGCTTGTTGAAAGAGGGGAGTCAGCTTCGGTAGGTGGTGTTGTTTTGTGATCCGCAGTTTGAGTCTGTGGGAAGAAAAATCTAGGGTGTGCTTTGAGATGTGCAAACATATAAAACTACAATTTTTTGAGTAGAAAAGAGAGTCGGGAATGTTATCGCTGCGGCGATAGTTAAGCAACCGAGAGTCGGCAATTATCTATAATAACTATATGTAAATATTAAAGAAAAATTATTATGTATATTCAGATAACCTACCACGCTAGCCGCTCTAGGCAGCGAGTTACTAAGGCTGTCCAGCCGGTTTGATGACTCGCTCCGAGTCCCTTTCCAGAGTCTCCATGGAAGTACTCGTGAAATAGTATTAACTCCTGCCATTCTGGAGAATTTAAATATAGGTTGCAGTCACCATGGCAAGGACGTTTGCCATTCTGGTCTGGTAAAAAGATGGCAGACATTCTTCTTGCCATCTCTCGGCTGACCTCTTTTAGATTCATCATATTGCCTGAGCCGGTGGGGCACTCTACTTTGAAGTCATCTCCATAGAAGTGATGATATCTCTCTAAAGCTTCAATTATTAGATAATTAATAGGGAACCAAACTGGGCCTCTCCAGTTTGAATTTCCACCAAACATTGCAGTGGTTGATTCTCCAGGGACGTATGCGACTCGATACTCTTGCTTCTCGGTTCTGAACACATAAGGGTGTTTCTCGTGAACTTTAGATAGAGATCTTACCCCGTAAGGAGAGAAGAATTCATCTTCATCTAAGATGTATCGTAAGATCTGTCTTAGTTTGTCTTCATTTGGAATTGCCAAGAGACTGAGAGTTTTTCCATCTACTTCACGATGAGTCATATAAGAGATATGTCTAGCTAGATCTTCTCTCTGAGAGATGAACCATGACATTCTCTTGGTAAAGCCAGGAAGTCTCTGAATTATTGAATCTTCTAAAACCTCAACAGCAAGAAGTGGAATGATTCCAACTAGTGATCTTACCTTTAGATGGACGGCTTTAGATGGCAGCTGCAGCTGGTCATAATAAAATCCATCTTCCTGGTTCCATAAGCCAGTTCCACCGAAATGGTTCATCGCATCTGTAATCGCGATAAAATGCTCAAAGAACTTTGATGCCATATCTTCATAAGATGGGTCTTCACTCGCTAGCTCAAGGGCTATCGAAAGCATAGTTCCACAAAAGAATGCCATCCATGCAGTACCATCAGCTTGTTCTAAGTATCCACCAGTTGGTAGTGGTTGGCTGCGATCGAATACACCTATGTTATCTAATCCAAGGAATCCACCAGAGAATAGGTTTCTTCCTGATACGTCTTTGCGATTAACCCACCAAGTGAAGTTAAGTAGGAGTTTCTGAAAAGCTCTCTTTAAGAAGGTTCGATCGCGTTCTCCCTTCTTGCCAGTTATTTTATATACTCGCCAAACAGCCCAGGCATGTACTGGAGGATTAACATCAGAAAAAGCGAACTCATATGCTGGAATCTGACCATTTGGGTGCATGTACCATTCGCGAAGGAAGAGAAGAAGTTGATCCTTGGCGAAGTTTGGATCGATCTTAGAAAAAGGGACCATGTGAAATGCTAGATCCCATGCGGCATACCATGGATACTCCCATTTATCGGGCATGGATATGATGTCTCTATTATATAGAGATTGCCAGTCAGTGTTTCTTGCGGATTTTCTATCTGGCGCCGGTTGAGTTGGATCTCCTTCTATCCATTCTCGTACTGAATAGTGATAGAACTGTTTAGACCACAGTAGTCCAGCATAAGCCTGTCTAAAAACCTGTTGTTCTTGATGTGGAATGTTTGGTGGATAGAGAGTTTGATAAAATAAATCTGCTTCTTTGCTTCTTTCGCTGAAGATCTTATCAAAGTCATCACCGAAAGGAGTGCCAGGAAGCTCCTTGGTTGCTGAAAGTCGTAATCTAATGACCTTTGTCTCGTTGGCTTCAAGCATCATCGAGACTACGAAGGCTGCCTTTGTTCCGTGCAGTTCTGGATTAATAACATCTGTGCGGTTGTTGATTATATATTCATGAAACGAATCTTTCACGAAGTTATGAGCCATCTGACTCTTAAAGAGTTTTGCTATGTTTGTTTCGTTTTCAGTGAAGATCGGTTCTTTATGAAGGCCACTAATCTCTGGATCTATATTTAGTACAAATTTCTCTAATGTCTCATGTTCTGTAATTAATTGCTCGCAGTTAAGGGCAGCAATCGTTGGTTTGCTGGTATAACCCTCTTTGCCCTTTCTTCCCCAAGCCCAGGTGTTTCTAAACCAGAGGGTAGGAAGTGCTGTAAGCATCGCTGGTTTGTCAGCGCAATTTTTGACGGTTAGTTTAATTAAGATATCGTTCGGGGAGTTTTTGCAGTATTCAGCAGATATATCGAAGTATTGGTTATGATCAAAAAGTCCTGTGTCTGTAATCTCAAACTCATCTTTATCTCTTCCTCGATCTCTACCTTCATCGATTAATCTTTGATAAGGAAATTCATTTTGCGGATATTTATAGAGTGCTTTGGAGTAGGAGTGAGTCGGAGTTGCATCTAGATAGTAGTATAACTCTTTAACATCCTCTCCGTGATTTCCTTCCGGGCCATTAAGTCCAAATAGCCGTTCCTTTAAGATTCGATCTCTTCCGTTCCAGAAAGCCCAAGAGAAACATAGACGGCATTCTCGGTCTGAGATTCCTAGAAGACCATCCTCTCCCCAACGATATGCTCTTGATCTTGAATGTTCATGTGGAAAATAGTCCCAGCAGGAACCATCAGGAGAGTAGTCTTCTCTTACAGTTCCCCACTGTCTTTCAGAGAGATATGTTCCCCAGCGTTTCCAGTTTGCTGTGCGGGCTGCATCTTCCGATAAGCGATGATGTTCGGGAGTTTCTGTCATAGGCTAGAGTTTTCGCACGAGAGATGATGGACATGCAATAGGATTGCAGGGGCGTGTTGCTATCTTTTAATTAGACTATTTTAGCTCATATCCTTAAAGAGAGCACTAAGCTTCTGATTAAGGATGTCGTATGTAAAAGGCTTCATAACAACAGCCGTCTTTGGCATTGTCTCTAGCCCTTTAACCTGAGGCCTCTCTGTGCTGGCAGCTACTACAACACATGGTAGGGTGTTATTTGATGAGCTATTCCGGATCTGATTTAGTAGTTCAAATGAGCTCATATCTGGCATCTGATGTTCTGAGATAACAAGGTCGAATTTACTTTGTTCGATCTGAGCAACTGCTGAAGACCCATCTGTTGCTTCTGTAATATTTCCAAAGCCGAGTTGCTTTAAACAGTTCTTGATAATTTTCCTCATTGCAGGTGTATCATCTACAATTAAGATTGAGATATTTCTATCCACTAATAGGTCGTTCATCTTCTCTTCCAGTTATGGCTCCAATAAAATAGGGATTAAAACTTAGGTAGTCGCAGGGCTTTTGTTCAATAGTCGTTGAACTCTAGCTAGTAAAACCTTTGTATCGCTCCCTTTCCTTACAAAATCATCTGCTCCACTGTGAATCATCTTTAATTCACTCTCTTCATCTCCAGCTGCTGTTAGCATGAGAACTGGGATGTCTCGCGTGCGGACATCATTTCGAAGCTTCTGCAGCATCTCTAATCCGCTCATCCTAGGCATCATTAGGTCGCTTATGATTAGCTCTGGCATCTCAGCAAAAACTTTCTCCAGAGCAGAAAATCCATCTTCGGCTGTAACTACCTCATAGAACTCTCTTTTGAGTAGCATCTCTAAGACAGCTCTGGTGTCTTCGCTGTCTTCAACAAGTAAGACCTTTCGCTTATTAAGAGGAGCTCCTTTAGTATCGGATTTTTCCCTAGGGTTGTTTCGACCTTGGATTTTTTCTTCTTCTGAATTTGCTAGAGGACCAAGAACTCGTTCAACTTCTCCTAATGTAGTTGTTCCTGAAGCAATCATTCTGCGTGCGGATTCTTCGAGAGATATATATCCACCTTTTGAGGCTAACTTTACGATCTCTCTTTCGCTTGCTCCGGTTCTAATGGCTTCTCTTACATCCTCGGAGATATCTAATATGCTATATATTCCTATTCTTCCTTTGAATCCGATCTGATTACATTCAGAGCATCCTTGCGGAGACTTAGAATGTGTTGGATCTATCCCGAGATTTTTTAGTTTTTGTTGATCTTCGTTACTTGGCTCTTTTGAGCATAGATTACAAAGTTTTCGTACTAATCTTTGAGCCACTATGGTTCCTAGTGCGCTCGATAAGACATATGGAGCAACTCCAAAATCCCTCAATCTGGTAACGGCTGCTGGTGCAGTGTTGGTATGAAATGATGAGATTACTAGGTGTCCGGTCTGTGCTACCTGCATTCCTATCATTGCAGTTTCTTGATCTCTAATCTCACCAACCATTACTACATCAGGATCCTGTCGTACGATCGTCTTTAGACCTTCCGCAAAAGTTAGGCCGATCTTTGGATTAACTTGAATTTGGTTTATGCCACCAACTCTATACTCAATAGGATCTTCTATTGTGATAATCTTCCTCTCTCCATCTGCTAAGTATTGTATGCAGCTGTATAGGGTAGATGTTTTTCCTGCTCCTGTTGGTCCAGTGACTAAGATTACGCGAGAGGATCCACGAAGTGCTTTGGTTAATATCTCGCTAATCTCTAATGGCATTCCTAGAGATTCAAACTCTAGTTTGTTGATATCAGAGGAGAGAACTCGAATTACAAGTGTTTCACCATATACTGTAGGAACAGATGAGACTCTTAAATCTCTTATTCCTAAAGAGGTTTTAATTCTAAACCGCCCATCCTGCGGTTTTCTTCTTTCGGATATATCCATCCCGGCTAGAAGTTTAAGACGCGATATCACTGGACTCTGTAATTGCTGAGGTACAGTAAATAGCTGGTGAATTATTCCATCGATACGATTTTTAACATTTAACCCACCTTTCTCTGGTTCAATGTGAATATCACTAGCCCCACGCTCTACAGATTCAGATAAGATTTTATTAGCAAGCCTTATAACCGGAGGAGATTCTAAGTCGTCACCAAAAACTGCTGGATCTATCACATGCGATTCGCTAGAGGTCCTAGCGCGAGACATATCTCCACTTGCGGTGCTTAGAATTTCATCTAATTCAAAGGAATCAGATCCTACTCCTTGGCGACTTAGGATCTTTTTTACATAACTCTCTTTAACTACCATCAATTGAATTTTATTCTGGAGTACAAATTCCAATCTTGAACGAGCATCAAGATCTAGCGGGTTTGAGAATGCAATCCAGATTAAGTCTTTCTCGATTTTAACAGGAACTGCTCGAATAATTCGCCAGTCAGATAAAGAGATCGATTTTAGTTTAGGATCGTCCAGAAGTGTTGTTGATAGCGCTGCGGAGCTAGGATCGGGATTGAATATCTTAAGTCCAAGTTGCTCTGCGACATAGTTAACAGCGTTATCTTCATTTATAAGATTACTCGCAGCTAGGTAGGCAATCGGTCCAAGATCATTTTGATGATCGTCTAGGACTTCTTTGGCTGAGATCATTCCACTACGTTTTAAAAGACGAATTAGCGCAGCTCGAGCCTCGCCTTCATTTCTATCAAAATTAAAGCATCCCACAGTTTAATCCCCGAAATCTTTAGGTATATATCGTCATATACCTAAGCTGGCTTAAGCTTTGATGGGCTAGACTTTTGTTTCGATCCTATTGCAAATTGCCCCGTAAAATTAGTAACTTATACGAGCTTGTCGGATTTATTTATGTAGTTTAGAGGAGCCACTATGGCTGTGGATGGATTAATTGAAGGTGTCGTTGTTAAAGAGCTAAAAAGCCATGGCGATCAGCGAGGATTTTTTAGAGAGATCGTTAGAGTCACAGATCCTTTATTTGCTGACGGAGTATTTGGCCAGTGGAGCCACAGTAAGATGCAGAAGGATGTGGTTAAAGCATGGCATTATCACCATATTCAGACAGATTGGTGGTATGTGCCGATTGGTCAGGTAGAGACAGTTCTCTTTGATAATCGAGAAGAGAGTCCAACATATAAACAAAAGATGGTCTTTAAGATGGGTGATTCTTCTTATGGTGATGGGACTAAAGAGGTCTGTGTTAGAATCCCGCCTGGAGTGTTACATGGATTGAAAGTGATGAGTGATTTCGCACACCTATTTTATATTACTAGTGTAACTTACGATCCAAACGAAGAGGGTCGTTTCCCATATAACGATGAGATAGTGCCTCATGCTTGGGGAGATAATGTGATCGTTGTTGATAATGATAAACGTTTCTTTGTTCCAACTTCGATCAGAGCTAAGATAGGGTAAATTCTACAACCGTTATTATCTTATTTGAGTAAGATCCTAGTACGCTGGATAATTACTCAATCTATATTTTAAAGGAGTTTTTATGGCTCTAGGAAGTATTGCGTCTAGTATTCCACCTACAGCCAGCACTGGAATTGATTGGACTAGCTTCTCATATCGATCGCCAAATTTATCTGAGCAGCCTACTAGAGGCAATGCGATTGAAGACTTTGAGAGCAAGCAATCCGTCGTAATAGGCGGAGTTTCTCGATCGATGGCGGTAAGTAAGCTCTCTCCTCCGCGTGCAATTACTATGGGGATAACACCCGATTTTTTATGTGACTGCCATGATTTAACATTGTCTCCTCGAAGTTTTCGTTTGCACATGTTTTATTCTAGAGGTCCAGAAACTTTAACTTTTGATCAGAAATTAAAGAGGATGACAGATTGGCAGGAAGCCATATTGGCATTTGATTCTGTGATGACTGGGAAAAAGGGTGCCGAGGTAGCTGAGATATCAAGAGGATTAAAAGATTTTGTAGTTCCTCGCGCAGAATATGCGATCCTCCCAACAGAGAATCGCGGTATACGACAATTATTTATGCAGCTTGGCGCGTTGGATCAAGGAGAGTTGTTCTTCCCTTGGGACAGGTTAGTTGAACTGTGTAGAAGTGGTGCTTTAGTCGAAAATTGGCGGGTATTAAAAGGTAAGTAGGGTATAAGTTATCTCTTAAGCTGTTGCTCGTGAGATGCGATCCATTAAAGCTGCGCCAATTCCATCCTGATCACATTCATCTATGATAATTAGAGAGAGTTTTCTCTGATCTAGATCTCTCAGTGTTGAATAAAGAGCTGTTGCTGCAATAGCAAGGTCTCCGTTAGGGGCAATCTCTATAACTTGTTCTCTCGGTGAGATCTGATTTGCACGGTTTGATCCAAGGCTTACTAGGATGGAGTTCGTTGGCAAATTGTCGCTGTTAAGTTGAGAGAGTCGGATAGTCTTTGTGGCTGGAGAGTAATGCTTTTCTAGTAAGCCAGGAGAAGGGAGTGGTGTCACCTCATTAATATCTTTAAGTTGGTAAACCTCTTCTCCTAAAATCTCTCTCAAATCTTCTAATGTTATATATCCAGGTCGTAGAAGGGTGGGGTGCTCTCCAATTATGGATATTATAGTTGATTCAATTCCCACTCTTGCTGGTCCGCCATCGAGAATCGTCGGTGCTAGATCTCCAAATTCATCTGAAACATGTTTAGCAGTTGTTGGGCTGATATAGTTAGATCTATTTGCGCTAGGTGCAGCGATCGGTATGCCTGCTGTTGATATCAACTTAAGAGCGATCGGATGTTGTGGAATTCTGACTGCAATAGAGGATCCTCCTGCTGTTGCTACAGATGAGATCTTCCCATTTGATGAGAGAACTACGGTTAGTGGGCCTGGCCATAACTGAGCAAGTTTATGTAGTCTACTATTTTCTCTCTCAGAATTGATCGCTACTAACCCCATGATCTGTTCTAGCGTACTAACATGAGAAACTAGCGGATTTCTAGCTGGTCTTCCTTTAAGCTCATAGATCTTTTTACATGCAGCACTATCCAGTGCATTAGCACCTAATCCATAAACAGTTTCTGTAGGAAAAGCGACGAGACCTCCGTTCTGAAGAGTGTCTGCAGCTTGCTTAATATTATCTTCCGATGGCTCCAATATCATTTAGGATATTCACAAAGTTCAGTTAATACGCCACCGCAGGATGTAGGATGAATAAAGGCGATCTTGGATCCAAATGCTCCTGTGCGGGGTTTTTGATCAAGTAGTGTAGCTCCTAATTTAGAAAATTTTACTAGTTCAGCCTCTATATCATCTACCTTGTAGCAGATATGGTGTAATCCTGCTCCATTGTTATTTAGAAATTTACGAATTGTGCCTTCTCCAGTTGGGTATAAAAGTTCAAGTCTTGTATTACCAAAGGAGAGGAAGAGAAGAATTAAATTTCGATCTGGTAACTCCTCACGATGTTCTATCGAAGCAGCAAAATTTTCAGTATAAAATTTTATAGAGGCTTCTAGGTTATCTACAGCCACACCTATATGATCTATTATCATATGATTATTTTATATAAACAGTTTAGCTCGTGTATACCACACTCTATAAATTAGGATCCACGACTACTCGAAACGGCTCAAGAGCGCTTTTGGCACATTTATGGCCTAAGAGCATTGATCTGATATATCAATAATTACATCTCCGCCATTTCTTCTGCCTAGTAATAAGACTTCGGGTAGCCCATGCTGGTCTAGCTGGTTAGTAAAGGTGAATGGCGGAGCAGAGATTGATATTCCAGGTGGAGTTTGGATTTCGCAGAAAGTCCCGTTATTGAGATCGACTTTATTGATCCTATAACTATCATTGCCTTCGTTAATCCCGACAATACAAGAGCCAGAGAATGTCGGAATCAAGCCAGATGATTTGTTAAAATCTGGGGCATCTACCGTATTTGATAAAGAAGAGTGATGTATCTTGCATCCTTCGCCACGTTTCATTCCAACAATAAATATCTCTCCATTTGAGTCAGGAGTTGTCTGATGAATTTCACTGAAATTCATCTTCATGGATCTGAACCGACACTTATTATCTAATCGCCAGATCTCATACCCACCAGTTCTTAGGGATACCTTAGCAAAGACAGAATTTTTAGCTCCTTGAATAAGATCAATCCCTAAAACTTCAGAATAATTTTTGCCGGTAGGAGGTTTAATTTCTCGGCCATTTTCGATATCAAAAACCGCTGTTTCTTTACAAAATACACCTACGGCAAGATTGCGATCTCCAAGGTCTGATCTAAATTTTAGGGGAGGATGGATTGAATACTTTGCGATTGAATCATGCACTTTATGTTCAATTAGATTTTGAAGATTGAAGGGACGTAATACAGAATCTCTTCCTTGTCGTTTCCAATATGAGAGTGAAACTTCACTATCTCTGTTATGTGAAGAAGCAACAGGTACTGGATTTGTATATCCGGCGCCTTGTAATTTTACAGTCCAACCGACATTGTTGGTTAAACAGATAAACTGCTCATGAAATTCTCCACGTCTCTCACTGGTAGGATCATATTCAGATAGTTTAGCGAATACGTCTCCTCGTTCTGAAGTAAAGAGTTCTATAGATTTTACCCCTTCAGGTAGGGGCAATTCCTTATGGTTCTCTATATCTAAAATGCCGAGATCTCCATTCTCTTTTTTGAATGGAACAAATCCATTTGTTGGAGCAAATGCGCTTTCACCAGGAACTGCGAGTGCAGTTCTTTGTCCGGTAGCTAAGTTTATATGAAAAAGTGCAGATCCATCTTGAATCGTACCTTCAGATCTATGATTAAATCCCTCGCTTAAAAATAAGCGACCACCGATCTCGGCTATTCCAGCTTTTAGATCTAGCAGACAATCTCTGACTCTCTTTGCTTTCGTCGCTAGATTAATAACTTCATCTATACTTGCAGATGGCGCGAGGCATCTATTTCCGAGAGATGCGATCTCCTTCCCCATATCTGTGTAAAGATCTCCATTTATCTCTCTCTCGATCGGAAAGTCTAAATCTACAGCAAGTTTGCCCAGCGCGATAAGAGCTACATTTACATGTGTAGAGCTATGTTTATGTATTTTTTTTAATTCATCCAATCTTGGTAAGGTCGCACTTAGTTTAGCAAGATCAGCAAGTGTCACTGTAGGTGTTATTGGAAGATCGCTATTGCGAAGATGGTTATGTCTCATATTGCCTTTTTGTTATTGAAACTGATCTGAGTCTCTATAAATCCATTGCGTAGAGGATTAGGTGTGGTTGGTTCTAGGAGTATAAGCTTCTCAACCTCGTCAAAGAGAGCAATTAGAGATTGCTTGTCGAGAGATGAGATACTATCCGATAAGGATTTTTCTGCTTCAGTGTCCTTTTGGTCTGTCATTACTACCTCTTGCAAAGTCTTGGCTTACCGCAGAGGAGAAGAGGAATCAAACGGTATGTTGAAACGATCTATATAATTCACGCCTCAGATATTAGAGCGATAATTTTACTTATATTTTTGGAGTGACAAAAAAGCGTATCTAGCTGAAATAGCTTGGTTTATATTAAAGAGTCTGGCGTTTTGCTTTTAGTGAAGCTGTCCGATTGATCCTTAAAAGAGCAGTTCCTCCTATCACAGAGATCGAGAGTTCATCGCTATTAGATAGGTTGGATATTCCGCGTGTTGAGCCAAGTGGAATAGAGTCGTTTTTTAGATTCCAAACAGCACCATTAATCGTTGCAAATAGTTCTTTGCCTGTAATTGGGATTAGAGAGAATCTCTCAGTTTGTTGAGTGGAGAATAGGTAAATGGTTCTCTCTCTAATAACATGAATTGAGTAGTCTGAATTATCCTCGATAAAGCGGATAGAAAAATCTCTATACTCTTCTCTGGTTGTAGCAAGAAGGTTTCCTAGTGTGTGATCTAACTCTCGACCTAAAGCGCAGGCGATCTCAATCTCAATTGGATTTAGGTCTCTCGCATGATTCAGTGCAATCTCAAAATCTGTAAGATCTTTATCTCGTGAAAACCCAGTAATCTTTACACCGAGTTTCTCTGCCTGCATGAGGTTATGACCAGCAATCGAATCTAGGTCTCCTACTATTTCGTTAGGAGTTATTCCGCTTTTGAAGGCATGATTTGCTCCGCCATCAGCACAGATAACATAGCTATTCTCACTAAGTGTCTTTAGAAGAGATTCTGGAAGAGGGGCGCCATTTGCAACAATTACGACTCTCATTCCGTATCCATTAGAACTTAACCGCTATAGACACACCACAGTTTGCACGTTCTCCAAGTTGAACGTACCGTTTGTTGTCAAAGTTTGGTGGTTCATTGCCAAAATAAAATCCACGCATCTCGTTGTTATCATCAAATACATTTCTGCCCCAGAAGGTTATCCGCCAAGTGTTAGTCTCGTATCCAACACTGAGATCTAATTGATGCAATACAGCGG
Organism: uncultured Bdellovibrionales bacterium; assembly: GCA_964612045.1. Classification (GTDB taxonomy): domain Bacteria; phylum Bdellovibrionota_C; class UBA2361; order UBA2361; family UBA2361; genus CAZTER01. Next base: position 11,521 of record CAZTER010000001.1, on the reverse strand, counting down.
ATCTTTCGTCGTGAGCAGTATCAAAATAGAAACGATCTCGACCACTAAAGTCTACTCTAGAAAAGAATCCATATCCAAGATCTTTTACTAAACCAAGGTGATACTGCCAGTTTGGCGCATGTGCTTGTTGACGCCCCTCTAGTGAGCTTAATTCAACTGGAGCTTCGGTTACCTCGGAGTATAGAAGACCTAGATCTGCAATCGCAGTTAATGTTGGGAATAATTCTGTAACAAAGTCCGTTTCTAAGCCAGTATTATATCCTTGAGCGGCGTTGTCTGTAATATAGATATAGGAGAGGGGATCTGATGGATCTAGTTGGGTTGTATAAAGGATCTGTTGATCTCGCCTTAATGAATAAAATGCTGAGATACTGCCTTCTGTTAATCCCGAGGCAGATCGGCTCTTTATGCCGCTTTCAAAATTCCAGAGATACTCAGCCTCGTATTTAGCTTTATCTTCAGGAACTCCGATACTGACGTTTACACCGCCTCCTTTGTATCCTCGAGAGATAGTTGAATACCACCTAGTCTCTTCTGTTAGATCTTTAGCAAGTGTGAGGTTGCCACCGAACATTAGGTTGTCAGGTCCTCCTGAATTTCCTCTGTTATCAAAGTAGGAGGTGTTTGCTTGTTCAGCTCTAATACCTGAACTTAGTGACCAGCGATCACCTAAAGCAAATTCATATTGAGCAAAACCAGCGATAGTTTCTAAGCTAAAATCGCTATCTAATGTGTCATAGATTTCACTCGATGCAAGCTGCTCTGTTGTTCCAACTTCACTTAACTTCTCTCCGTATACTCCAGTAAACCAACGATCTGTCTCTCCATGAATATAGCCATCAGAGGAGCTTGCTATTCGAATCTCTTGGGAGATGGTTCTGCGAGTGCGATCTGTTGAAGCGAAGTAATCATAAGGGGCGTACTCTCCCCAAAACTGATCATTTCCCCAGTCTCCGTCATATCTATAATCTATGTTTGATCGCGCTGTTGAAGTAACTAACTTAAGGTCTATTGCTTCGCTCAGAGCTTGTTCGATAACGAGAGAAGCGCCTGATGTAATCTGATCATCCTCTCCAGGTTCGTCGGAGTATGTTTCATATCCATTGAATATTGAGAATGCGTCATAGCCGTTGTTGTAGTCGAAATGTAAGGTATTTAAGGTGACTTTCGTCTGATTTGAGGGCTCCCAAACTAACTTCCCTCTTAGTGATAGTTCCTGACGTCTATTTGTATCCTTTGATAGGTATTTATTTCTTATGAATCCATCGCTCTCGTGCCATCCAGCAGAAACTCTAAAAAGTAATTCTTTATTCTCTGTGACTGGGCCGCTGCTAGCTGCATTTGTTTCCCACAATCCATATGTGCCCACTTTAAATAAGGCATTGTTGCTGAATTCTAGTGTTGGCTCATTGGATCTAATATTTATAAATCCAGCTAATGCATTAGCTCCAAATCTCATTCCTTGAGGGCCTCGGAGAACTTCGACCTGTTCGATATCAAAAAGGGAAGCGACTCCACCAACTCCACTTAAATTTACATCATCTATTGCTAATCCAACTGAAGAGTTGGGCGATCCTTCAAATTGTTCGCGCTCTCCGATTCCACGAATCTGAAAGAATCTTCCTCTATTAGTTCCAGAAGCCATTAGTAAGTTAGGGACTGATTCAATCAGATCGTCGAGATGTTCAACCGCAGTATATTCAAGCTCTTTCTCCGTAATGACAGAGGCGCTACTTGGAACTTCTTTTAGGGGAGATTCGATATTGGCTCCATTTACTAGGATCTCGGTGAATGGAGAGTCCGTCTCTTTTGAATGAGCTGATATATTTTCTTCAGTAGAGCCTTTCGAAGAGGGCTCTTCTGCCGCGATCTTGTCAGTATGTAATAGGCACATTATCGTTGCTATTACAGCAAACCCCGCACTTCTTAATAAAGAAGATCTGAAGATTGATAATTTTAGATTGAAGATTAAGGTACTAGTATTTTTCATATCCCGCTCCCTCCGCCGGCATAGTCCGGATCAGGTTCAAAGGGTTTAGCTCAGAATAAGCCTCTCAGACCTTGCGGTCACCCCTGTGGTTCGGCCGAAACATATAAACAGTAGTCGATAATGTCAAATCTTGATTTAGGCTTGGTGTAATTATGAGTTGCCTAACTATTAGAATGATCATTCTGAAGTTTGTGGTGTTGAGTATGGAAAGTTTGCTTAGCTTGAGGGTGTTGTTACGATCCGGAGATGTTGAGTTTGTCGAAGAAAGATAAAGACTCCCCATTAGATCAAAGTAGAGAAGATAAACTTAATTTAGACACATCACCCCTTCGAGATTTATCATTTTCATTTCGTAATGATGATGGTCCTTGCGGAGAGAGATTTGATACGAACTCTCCAGTTAGTAATCGAGGATCTAGTAGTGGTAAGCAGCCTGGCTTTTTTGAGAGAGCAATTGCACATATAGCTGAGAGTTATTCGGAGCAGATCTCTAATATTATGTCAGGATCTGATTATACAGGACTTCCACGTCGTTTAGATAAGGTGATTCGTAATATTCTTCTCCTCGAAGGAACTCCTAAAGAGAAACTTCTAAGAGCGCTTGGTTCTTTAGAGTTGATGGCAGAAAATCATATCACTTTGGCAAAACTTTCTTCGTTTGAACTTAAAACTATAGGTGCTTTCGTCGGAGCCTCTGTTATCGGCGCTGGAGTATTTTTGGGAGTGTCGTTCTTTGGTGTTGCTTCTATGGGGCAGTTGGGATTGTTAGCTCTTGTAGGAATGGGAGCGGGGGCTGGTTTTGTTGCTATGAAGAGCTTCTTGGGTGAGTTAAGCGCCGAGATTAATAACTCTAGGCCTAGCTAGATCTCTCTTTAGATTTGTATGTAGATAAGGCGAGCTTCGTTTCTCTCGTAATTATTTAAGCCTAGATAAAACTCTCCCCTTTTTAGGTTTAGCCTAAAAAGGGGAGAGTGTAGGTAACTATGAAGCGAAATTACATCATATCGCCCATTCCACCCATTCCGCCCATTCCTGGTGCGCCATGAGAGTGTCCCTTATCTTCTTTTGGCTTCTCAGCAATTACTGCTTCGGTTGTTAGCATTAAGCCTGCAACTGATGCCGCATTCTGAAGCGCTGTACGAACTACCTTAGTTGGGTCGATAATACCGGCCTTAACCATGTCGACGTACTCGCCTGTAGCAGCGTTGTAACCATATGCACCCTTCTCAGAGCGAACTTTGTTTACAACAACAGCTGGCTCTGCGCCTGCATTGCCTGCGATTGTTCTCATCGGAGCTTCTAAAGCTTGGCGAACGATCTTAACGCCCCAAACTTGATCCTCATTCTCAATCTTAAGCTTCTCAAGCTTCTCAACTGAGCGAAGTAGAGCAACTCCACCGCCAGGAACGATTCCTTCCTCAACAGCTGCACGGGTAGCATGAAGAGCATCTTCAACGCGAGCCTTCTTCTCTTTCATTTCAATCTCGGTTGCTGCTCCAACATGGATAACAGCTACACCGCCGACCAACTTAGCAAGTCTCTCTTGGAGTTTCTCGCGATCGTAGTCAGATGATGTTTCCTCGATCTGGTTACGAATCTGTTGTACGCGAGCTTTGATAGCATCTTTCTTTCCAGCGCCATCGATGATGGTTGTGTTGTCTTTGTCGATTGAGATTCTCTTTGCACGACCAAGATCCTGCAATGTAACGCTCTCAAGTTTAAGACCAAGATCCTCAGTGATGCACTTTCCACCAGTAAGGATTGCGATGTCTTCAAGCATAGCTTTGCGACGGTCGCCGAATCCAGGTGCTTTAACTGCGCATACATGTAGGGTTCCACGCATCTTGTTTACTACTAGAGTAGCAAGAGCCTCGCCCTCAACATCCTCAGCAATGATAAGGAGTTGACGACCCTGCTTTGCAACTTGCTCAAGCACAGGAAGAAGATCCTTCATAGAGGAGACCTTCTTCTCGTAGATCAAGATAAGAGCGTCCTCAAGAACTGTCTCCATTCTGTCTGGGTTTGTTACGAAGTATGGTGAGCTGTAACCACGGTCAAACTGCATTCCTTCAACAACATCAAGTGTTGTCTCAAGTCCTTTAGCTTCTTCAACAGTGATAACTCCCTCTTTACCAACCTTCTCCATAGCTTCAGCGATGATATTTCCAATCTCTGTATCGCTGTTAGCTGAGATAGATCCAACCTGAGCGATCTCTTCTCTGCCCTTGGTAGCGCGGCTCATATCACGTAGGTTCTCGACAACTGCTCTTACTGCTAGGTCGATTCCACGCTTCAATGACATTGGATCATGGCCAGCTTCAACTAGCTTTAATCCTTCATTGTAGATCGCGTCAGCTAATACTGTTGCGGTTGTTGTACCGTCACCAGCTGAATCTGAGGTCTTTGAAGCAACTTCCATAACCAGCTTAGCGCCGATATTCTCGTACTTGCCCTCAAGCTCGATCTCTTTTGCTACAGTAACACCATCCTTAGTAACGGTTGGTGCGCCAAAACTCTTTTCGATGACAACGTTACGTCCACGTGGACCCATAGTTGCACGAACTGCATCTGCCAAAATGCGGACTCCCTGCGAGATCTTCTTTCTCGCTTCAAGGCCGAACTTTACATCCTTTGCCATGTTATTCCCCTTATTATAAAAAATTATGCTTCAAGAACACCGAGGATATCGTCTTCGCGAAGAATTAGATATTCGTTGTTTTCGATCTTGATCTCAGTTCCGGCGTACTTGCCGAAGAGAACTCTGTCGCCAGCTTTAAGGTCTAGTGGTTGAAGAGTTCCATCTTCACGAACCTTTCCTTTGCCAACAGAAACTACAACTGCCTGCTGAGGTTTTTCCTTAGCAGAGTCTGGAATGATAATTCCAGAAGCTGTCTTCTCTTCACTCTCAATCCGCTGCACGATAACGCGGTCCTGCAGGGGACGAATCTTCTTATAATTCTTATCCGCCATTGCTAAATCACTCCATGTATATAATGACCGGCTGGATATCTCCGGTACTGTTCATTTCACTCAACGGTCCCTGTTCCTTGCAGCGCGCTTAAGTTAATCAAAGTCTAAATTGGTAAAACTTAGGCTTTTAAACTCAAGTCGATAAAAACATTGCACTTTCTATAACTATCTGGAGTCTTATAACTATCCAGAGAATTATGTATGCTGTGCTGCCATAGGCTAAAGGCACCGTTGGGCGCCTTGTATATGCGCATGGCCTGCTCAAAATTCAAGTCCGGAGTGAGATTTATTTTATGAACAGTACTAATTTAGTTGAGAAGGGCTCTCCGGTGATTGGGATATTAGCCCCTTCTGCTCCATCTGAGGCGAGCCGTCTAGCTAAAGGCTTGAAATATATAGAGAGTTTGGGTTGGCGAACTAAGGTAATGTTAGATCCTAGTTCTGCATATGGAACTGATAAATTCTTATTTTCAAGTGACACTCCACTTAATAGAGCTCAGGCGATCAAGGCTCTGCTAGAGGATGATGAAGTAGGGGTAATATGGTGTACTCGTGGAGCCTACGGGAGTATGGAGATCCTTCCATACTTGCCAGTTGAAGAGATTAAGAGATATCGAAAGCCAATAGTTGGTTTCTCAGATGTGACAGCCTTGTTGATTGCTTTCGATAACTTGGGAGTTCCAGCAATTCATGGAACAAGTATAGAGTATGGTGCTGCAAATGCAGTCAATAACACTGAGCATGAAAGATCCGTTAGTGAGATCCTCTCATTTTTAAGTAGCTCTCAGCTGGCATCTACAGCTACTACAGATCTATCTTTTATCTGTGGCTCTTCGACTAAAGCTAGCTTGAAGGGATCTATAGTAGGTGGAAATCTCTCTCTTCTTAGCTCCTTAATGGGAACTCCTTGGGAGTTTCGAGCAGAAGGAAAGTTTCTTTTCTTTGAGGAAGTTGGCGAGAGTCCGTATAGGATTCATCGGATGTTATTGCAGATGAAGTTGGGTGGAAAATTGAAAAACCTTCAAGGAGTATTAATAGGCCACCTAACCAACTGTGTTCATTCAAAAGGTTTGGGGCCTAATCTTGAGCAGGCATTAGTCGATATATTTAAAGATGCTTCTTATCCAGTATTTAAAGGGGTTAAGTCTGGACACGAACCGTTAAATCTTCCGATATTTTTGGGCCATTCCGTCACTCTTGAGGATGAAAAGTTACGTTATAATTAGTTCTAATCCAGTCGAGATTATTTTTGAAAGTTATAACGCGAGTTGTTATACTTCCATCGAAGATTCACTAAGTAGTCGCCAGATCTTTAAATTCAGTCAGAACTATTTTAGAGCGGTATTAATATGACAGCTTTATTGCAGAAGGAGCACCTTGCAGAGGTGCAGGTTCCAACCGCTCTTGCCAAAGGGTTTGTAAAGGTAACTGAGTTACTTGAAAAGGGGTGCCAAGACGGCGCGTTTCCTGGAGCTGTTTTGCTCGTCTCTCAACATGGGCAGGTTCTCTATAATTATAGTGTCGGGAGAAAATGGCTAAAATCTCCCGAGGGTATTTCTAATGAGATGACTAGGGATACGGTATTTGATCTTTCAAATCTGACCTCTGTCGTTGTTACTACAACTCTAATGATGCGTTTTCTTGAAGAGGGCCGTTTCTCTTTAAGTGATAAGGTATCTCGTTATGTTCAGGCATTCGGAGTTAATGGGAAATCAGCAATTACAATAGAGCACCTACTCTCTCATGCATCTGCTTTACCTGCTTGGCATCCATATTTTGAAGAGCTAGCTCGTGCAAATTCAGCAGATAGAATTGGGATCTTAACAAGTCGTGGTGCGCGTGAGTATATCCTTCACTCTATAAATCGAAGTGTAATAAAAGGAGAGCCGGGACAGAGGCAGGCCTTGAGTGATCTGAATATGTTTCTTCTCGGTTTTCTCATTGAAAATCTTAGTGGAATGAGCCTTGATAAGATTGCGACCAAGTATATCTTCCAGCCCCTTGGAATGAGAAACTCTTCTTATATTGATCTAGGAATGATGAAGCGCAGAGGAATTCTTCCTCTCCTAGATAAGATCGCGCCAACTGAGGAGTGTCAGTGGAGAAGGCGAGTGATGTGTGGTGAGGTTCAGGATGAGAACACCTGGGCAATTGGAGGAATCTCTGGGCAAGCTGGCTTGTTTTCAAATGCGTGGGATCTGCACCTATTTGCATCAGAGATGATCCGAGCTTATCGCGGTGAAAGTACATTTTTAAGACGCGAAACAGTAATGCGTTTCTTTACTGGACCTAGCTCTTTTGACAATGATGGAGAGATTCATCTTGGATGGGAATCTCCAAATAGAGAGAATGGGATGTCTAACTGCGGACTTAGTTCGCATGCCGTTGGGCAATGCGGATTTACCGGTTGTTCCTTGTGGATGGAGCCTGCGCAGGGGGTGTCGATTACACTGATGTCAAATAGAGTTCATCCATCAAGATCATCTAAGCAGATCAGATCATTTAGACCTCAACTACATAGCGCTATTCTAGAAGCACTTCATAGCTAGCGATCTATAGATTATTCGGAGTTCTTGGATCTTATCCAAGGAGAGCATCATTTGGTTTAGTAATACTGCTTTATCTTTTTAGTTAATTATATGTGGGAAAAATTATCAGCAATTGAACAGCGCTTTGAAGAGCTCACCATGCAACTATCTTCTCCTGATGTTGTAAAAGATCGAGCACTTTTCTCTAGGTATTCTAAGGAGCATAGAGATCTTGAAGAGCTGGTAGCAACGATTAGATCTTTTAGAAAAGCGACTGATGAGTTGCGTGGTGCCAAAGATATGTTGGCAGAGGCAGATGGCGAGATGAAAGAGATCGCAGTTGAGGAGGTAAAGCTTCTAGAGGGAGAACTTCTTGGTTTGGAGCAGTTATTGAAAGTCCTCTTGTTGCCGAAAGATCCGAATGACGAGAAAAGTGTCATCATGGAGATTAGAGCCGGTACTGGAGGTGATGAGGCTGGTATTTTTGCAGGAGATCTCTTTCGAATGTACACCAGATATTCTGAGACTCATGGATGGAAGGTGCAGATAATGAGCTCTAGCGAGGCCTCTTCTGGCGGTTATAAGGAGATTATTGCTGAGGTGCAGGGGCAAGGCGCATATAGCCGGTTAAAATATGAAGGTGGAGTTCATAGAGTTCAACGAGTGCCAGCAACTGAAACTCAGGGAAGAATTCATACTTCCACTGTTACTGTTGCAGTGTTGCCTGAAGCTGATGATGTTGATGTGCAGATTGATCAGAAAGATCTTCGCATTGATGTCTATCGTTCTGGTGGGCATGGAGGACAGAGTGTTAACACTACTGACTCTGCGGTTCGTATTACACATCTTCCAAGTGGAATGGTTGTAGCTATTCAGGATGAAAAATCGCAGATAAAAAATAGAGAGAAGGCCCTTCGAGTTTTAAAGTCACGTTTGTTGGATATGAAGCAGAGGGAGCAGGTAGAGTCACGTCAGGCGGATCGTCGTACGCAGGTAGGAACAGGCGAGAGATCTGAAAAAATTAGGACATATAACTATCCACAATCGCGAGTAACAGACCATCGAATTGGTCTCTCTTTGTATAATCTTGATCAGGTTGTCGATGGTGATATTGAGCCACTTGTAGATGCGTTAATTGCTCACTATCAAACAGAAGCTCTACAACAACAGAGTATGGTAGATGCATGATTGATGGGAGTAAGCGGATAAGTGATCTTTCTAGAGACGCTATAGGTCTACTTGCAGGAGTCTCTCGTTCGCCACAATTGGATGCAGAACTCATTATTTCATTCGTTACTGGATTTAGTCGTCCTCAAATAATTGGATTTCCCGAGCGAATACTCTCAGTTGAGCAAGTAAAAAGATGTGAAGAGCTTTTTGAGCGTCGGAAAAGAGGTGAGCCTGTAGCTTATCTTGTTGGGAAAAAAGAGTTTTACGGGCGCGATTTTGAAGTTAATTCAGATGTATTAGTTCCCCGTCCTGAAACAGAGCTAATCGTCGAGCGAGTAATCTCTTATCTCTCTGTTGAGAAAGGAGCCGCCAGGATCTTAGATCTTGGAACAGGGAGTGGTTGTTTGGCTATATCTATTGCTTCTTGGTTTAAAGAAGTTGGACGTCCGTGTAGTGTCTCTGCTGTTGATCAAAGTGCCGAGGCGTTGGAAGTCGCCCAACGTAATGCAAGTAGGTTAGGTGTTGGTAATTTAATCTCGTTTGTTTTAAGTGATTGGTTTGCTGCATTAAATAAAGATGATGTCTTTGATGTGATCGTTGCGAATCCTCCATATATTCCAATCGATCAACCTGACTTAGATCTATCCTTATCCTATGAACCACATTCTGCCTTATTTTCTGGGAATGATGGATTAAATGAGATTCGAAGATTTTTTCCAGAAGTACGGAGACATTTAGCTCCTTATGGGATCTTTTTGTGTGAGATTGGTTATAATCAAGGCCAGCAAGTTTCAAATATTTGGATTCAAAATAACGGAGCATCCTCGGATGTTCATCGAGTGTTGGTAGATCTTGCAGGGTTAGATCGAATTTTTATAGCTGGTAGTAGATTCGCTAGAATTTAAAATGGAGATCCTATCTTCGCTTGGAGGAATCTCTCTCTTTTCTATCCATCACAAAGATTCTCTGTGTAATTCGCTCTTCCAAAATGTTGATAGTGGAGAAACTTTAATCATTGTCTCTCGATTATAAAGAGACAAGTGATTATTAGGAGGAAACATGGCATCAATATCATCTATTACAACCATTACTGGATCTGCTGGTACAGCATTAAGCGCTAGAGCAGAGAAAGAGATCGGTCAGGTAAAAAAGCTAGGATCTAATCTAACGAAAGCTAAGAATGCATTGACTGATGCGATTGCACGTGGAGCTGACTCCGGTGTTATTGAGAGTATGAAGATTAATCTTGAGGAGGCATCTAATATGTTCAAAGCGCAGCTTAGCGTAAGTGATGTTATCAATCGGTTGATAAATCAGATTATAGAGCGGATAGCGCAGATTGGTAGATGACTCTTCTTCTTAAGATCAGTCTTGATCAATTTAACCCCTCTTTGATCTTGCCTTAAAGAATTGGAGCTAGAAGAGTTTGTTATAAAGCTAATTTTAAAAAGCGCCTTATCTATCTGATATTACTGTATGAATTAAGTTATTAAACCTGTTATCGCGAAATTGTCATCTATTTAGTTACCAATTAATTCGATTTGGGGATTAGCTTAGATACAGGGAACAGCTTAGATTTTGGGAACGGTGCTGTGAGGCGCGGGAACTATTACTTTATTCTTGCTTTGGTAGTCTCCTTAGCGGCAATTGTTTTTGCCTTGGGTTCACCAATATCTAAACAGTTTTTTGACTCTACTTCAGAGAGCGAAAACGGAAGTAGTTTAGCCTCATTTATTCAAAACAATCAGTGGTTGAGTCAGGGAGCTTCAGTTAATCCTAATGGTAAGTTTTATAAATTCTCAACAAGAGATCTTCCTCAGCAGTTAGAATTAGGTGAGGTTCAAGATCAAACTGTTATATTTAATCAAATAGGTCTAACAAGTGGAAGGATCTTCTCCCTTGAAAAAGCTGGATTTGAAGAGCTTAGTTCTCTAGCCCTAGAAAAAATCCCTTATCCTATATCTATTCCAGGAAGTAGTTCTCGAACGATTTTGATGCAGGGAGATTCTCGGTTTTTTGCCATTTCGGAAGATGGACGTGTTTTTATCATTGATAGCTCTAGTAACCCTGGTGGAGCCTTGGATTTTGAAGAGTATTTAGCCAACGGATTATCAAATTTCTCTCTTAACTATCATACTTTTATAGAACCAGAGCTTGCTTCAAGATTGATAGATGGTGCTTCTTGGAGTGATATCTCTTCATCCCTAATAGCTCCTATTGCTCCACTAGATATTGAATTTAATCAGCAACAGAAACGGTTGAATATCTCTTTTAAAACTTCGATAGGTGAGCCTGTAGTTGTTAGGATCTTTGTTAGAGATTCTGATGCTTCATCAATCATAACCTTGCAATCTGTTGTTGTTATTGATGAAGGTAGTTCAAATGATAATGATGAAAATGAAAGTTTTAATGATCCTTCATCGGATAGCCCATCAGGTGATGGCATTGATTTAGATCCAACGATCGACCCTATATCTAATGTTGAGCCCCCTAGTGAGACACTAACAGAAGATTTAGCAACTGAGACTCCATCAGACGGCAACTCACTGACAGAGACGGGAGAGCCTACTGTAGAATCTGAGGAGCCTACTATTGAGATTCCAACTGAAACTCCGACAGAGACGCCAGTGGATCCGTCAGGTGGAGGGATGACATTTGCTACGCCAACAGAGGATCCTACAGAGACAGCAACAGTAGAGCCAACAGAAACACCGATCGATACTGCTACGGAGTCTCCATCAGAAGCTCCAACTCAAATTCCTACTGATACTCCAGTTGATACGCCTACAGAAGTTGTAACTGAGATTCCAACTGAAACCGCAACGGAAGCGCCGACTGAAACAGCGACTGAAGTTCCAACTGA